>NZ_LJOQ01000015.1:20667-42959 GCF_001672255.1 Anabaena sp. AL09 | reverse complement strand
TCAGGCATAAAGGTAATCGCCAAAACCAAGCCACTATTGGGTATATGTTCCCAATTACTGGTTAAGTAATTTTTTCTTGTCCATAGTTGATTATCCATGCCAATACCGACGAGATTAGCGTTAGCATTCAGTGGATTTTGACTTTGTAAATCACTCATAATTTAAGTATATTTTGGAGAATTAGTTAATTATATAGCATAAAACAAGCCAGAAAAGCCAGAAGTTTCCCGGTGAACTTATCTGACTTTTCCAACTTATGCTTATCCCCTGAGATTAAACTCTATTCCCTATCCCTATGTCTTCGGTGAACGGCGGCGGGGTTTTCTTTCCTGGTTTGCACGTAAGCGGATACTAACTTCATTAAAAAAGTCCTTGCGTACATAAGGATAATCACTTACCCATAGATCACGACTAGGAATATATATATCGCTGAATTCTTCAATTGTGCTTAAATCAGGGCTATTTGACATGACCACCATTTCAGCTATTTGACCGCGAGAAATGACTTTGTGGGCGTTGCGTAATGGGGCTTCAAACTCCACACTAAATCCTGTGTCGTCACCTATTTCTAAGTTAATCCGCTTTTCACGGTTTTCGATGATGACTAACTCACCTTTGCCGTTAACGGTTTCCTGTTTGCCCATTAACTTATCTGTAATCCACCAGTCTAGCACTCGTCCCCGGAAAAAGCCACTGTATTTATAACGGCGGCATTTTCCATTGCGGATACTTGCTTGAAATACGGGATACCAAAGCCAAAAGAAAGCACCAAATACTCCAAAAAAGAAGATTAACCCAAATTCCAATCTAAACAAGAATTGCATGAGCAATAGCACAGCTAGGGTAACTACGGAAATTAGTATCCGCTGCACAAAATTGCTTAACTTTCCCCAATAGTATTTATATTGTGGTCCAGAGGCAACCAGGGGAATGATTTGTTCAAATTTTTGGCGAGTTAGGGGAACGATCATATTTTTGGCTTTTGGCTTGGAGATGGAAAAATCGCAATTTTCAAGGTAAGGATTCAGAATAGAGAATATGGAAGTCAAGATAATAATGGCTTTTGGAGTCAACTTTGATGAGGTTGAGAAAATTTCACTTCTCTCTATATTTATTATTATTCTGACTCCTGACTCCTGACTCCTGACTCCTTGCTTTTAAAGTATTTTTTCTAATCCATATACTAATGACTTTAGCTGATTAACTTTGCGGATGGCTAATAATACTCCTGGCATATAACAGGCGCGATCGCTGGTATCATGACGTAAGGTGTAAATTTGCCCTGCTGCGCCGAAAATCACTTCTTGGTGGGCAATGAGTCCCGGTAAGCGGATACTATGAATTCTAATCCCTTCGTCTGCTAAACTGCCTCTAGCTCCGGCTATTTTCTCCGTTTCTTCCACAATAGCAGTGTTAAAGGTTTTACCCATTTCACCTAATAGTTGAGCGGTTTGAATGGCTGTACCGCTAGGAGCATCCGCTTTTTGGTTATGATGGAGTTCGATAATTTCTACATGATCAAAATACTGGGAAGCTCTCACAGCGGCTTCTTGGAGGAGTACCATACCAATGGAAAAGTTAGGAATAATCAAACAACCGGTACTGGCTTTTTCCGCAAAATCAGCTAATTCTTCGAGTTGTGCGGGACTTAAACCTGTAGTTCCCACCACTGGACGAATTCCATAGGCGATCGCACTGCGAATATTATTATAAACTGCATCAGGATGGGTAAAATCAACTAATACCCCCGGTTGCATCTGTCTTTCCCCAGCTACATACCCCAACATTGGCTCTAATTGATTGGTAATTGGTACTTCCAAGGGTTCACTTAAACCCGCTAATTCCCCAGCATCTTTACCTTGATGTTCGGGAGTTGTGTCAATTGCACCCATTAAAATCAAATCAGACGCTTGGGCTACTGCTTTAATTACCTCACGTCCCATTTTACCAGCAGCACCGTTAATGATAACGGGAATAGAACCTTGATTGCTCATAGATTTAACAATTATTTTTAATTCAACAGAGAAATTGTCTCACAAATGCAAGTTTTATAAAATTGATTTGTTTTGGACTACGCAACCATCAATAGTAATTGATCTTGTCAAAAAAGTTAAGTAGCAATATAATTAAATCATTATAGATATGATTAAAATTATAGAAGCATTGCATTTTTTATCATAGGAACACTTGTATTGTATTGTATTATTTTATTTATCTCAACTTATAAATTTCTCCCCTATTAATTAAAACTTTTCCCGTCAATAAATCCTTCACAGTTGCTAATAAAATCCGTCGAGAATCTACCTCAAATAATACCGATATTCTATCCATTCCCGCTTCACCTAGTGGGTTAAGTTTTGCCACACAAACCTGTTGATTTTGATTATCTAAGGAATGGTAACTTTCTTGATGTTGGAGAGTGCTAGAAGTCATTCTTCCCGAAGCATCAAACGCAATTTCTGTTTGTGACATATCACCTAATTCACCAATATCTAAACGAATCTCTTTTTGTCCATTATTTGCAACTTGCAGATTTAACCATTCTTGACGTTGACAAGGATATTTTTCACCTTTGGTAAATAAGCGATGATAAATATAACTTTTGCTATAATTTTCCCATAAACGAATCGCGTAACTATGACGGAGAAAATCATCTATTTCAGTAATCTGCGTTATTGCTAATGCACCATGACATACAGCATCAAAGGGCTTATCTAATTTTACTTTATTTTTACCAAAATAGGAAATAATTAATTGTTGAACTGCGGGAATTAAACAACTTCCTCCTACTAACAAAACCTGTTCAATATCATTTTTACTAATACCCTTTCGCAAAGCAGAAGCTAAAACTTCATCTAAGGTATCTCGTAACTGTTGTAAAAATTGTCTATATTCTAAAATCTCCTCTAACTTTTCACGATTAATTTTTAATTCATAAGACATAAAGGATTCATCATCAAACCAACTTTCAGCCACAGATTTATTTTTTGATAATTGAATTTTTAACCTTTCCGCAATTTCTAATAAATTTTGATAACCAATTTTCCCAACTTGTTCCGGGGTTAAATTTTGAGAATGCAAATAATCATCAACTATCCAAACATCAATATCTTCCCCACCTACATAGGCTTCCGACTTAGCTAAAACCTCAGCGCGTAAACTGTTATTTTCATGAGAATTAGTCATAGTTTTAACCAAACTCAAATCGAGAGTTACCCCACCAAAATCTACTACTAAAATTAACTTACCAGGGCGTTTTACAGCATATCCTAAAGCTGCTGCTGTAGATTCATCTATAACTGATACTTGAGGAACATTTAATTTTGTCCCCAAATCTCGAAACCAATCTAAATAACGTTCAAAAGCACCAACAGGAACAGTAAAAATTAAATGACTAGGTTGGATATTTTGCCTTTTTATTTCCGTCCAAATAGTTTGGATAAACAACTCAGAAACAGAAATAGCATTATAATTTATCCCATCAATTTGGATTGCTGGTGGTTGATAATCTCCAGCTAAATCGCGTTTAAACTTTTTAAATAACCGTTCAGGAGGATAACTTTGAGAAAGTCCTAATCTTTGACTTCTCACACCTTCACCTAATATAATATTATTACCTGATTTAATAAACATTAAACTGGGAATAAATTCCCAGTCTAATAGCAAAATTTGTCTTTTGATGACTAAACATTAGGAAAATTTATTAGTCCATTTTAACGGACTTGAGCTATGAGACAGGGAATTTATTCCCTGGCGGGTGTGGAAGCCAAACAAATAAGCCACTTGTACTGAGCTTGTCGAAGTATCTGTAGCCTAAGTTGACACCTACTCCCTTCCCACTAAAAAAATAGGCATATAAAACCAAGAAATAGGGCTTCGCCCCGCACCGCTATTTCTTGGCTGGGAGTATCATTGAGATATCCGAATTTTTGTTTTGCCATCTATAATTGCTCGGATCTTTGTACCAACAGGAATGATTGCATTACTACCTTTAATAAAAAAACCAAGTGGACTGACAAGGGCGAATACAGCGATACTGACTCCTACGTTTCCACCACCTTCGCTATTTCGCCCTGCCAGCAATGATATCTTCGTGCCGTCTACTGCTGAGGTTGACAAAATTTTGAGAGAAAGTTTTCCTTTTCGACCAAATAATCCTGATTTTTGTGCTTCAGCAATTTCAGCACGAGCTCGCGTTCCTGCTGTTATTACTGCTTTACCTTCTACAATTACATCTTCATCAACCCGCAAGTTAACTAAATCTCCTGTTCTTGCTGTTTTGCTAGAAAGCTCATCAAGTGTGGAAAGGATAATCTCGGTTCCGTCAGGCTATTCCCCCAAATAATCTGCCCACGTCTAAACGTAACAATGGTAAACGCCATTCATGGGCGATAGTTTTGGCTGATAATGATTTTCCTGTTCCTTGGATTCCTACTAATAAAACGCCTTTGGGGTTGGGTATTCCATAACGTCGTGCTTCTTCGGTAAAAGCATCTTGACGCATTCGCACCCACTGTTTAAGATTTTCTAAACCGCCGACGTTTTTTAATGATTCATTGGCGGTGTAAAATTCTAAGATTCCGGTTTGGCGAACTGCTTGTTTTTTCTCTTCTAAAACTCTATCAATATCTGTTTCGTTGACTTGTCCTTTGGCTGCTAAAGCGGCGGCTAAAACTCTTCTAATTCTGGCGCGACTTAATCCTTGACAGGCTTTGATTAATTGTTCTTTTCCTAGTCCATTTAAGTTAAGTTTTTCGGGGACTATTAATTGCTGAATTAAATAATCTATTTCTTCGATGTTGGGTAAGGGAAAATCAATTACTGTAATTTCTTCTTGTAGTTCTGGAGGTATGGTTAATGTATGACTGGTGAGAATGAGGGTTTGGCGTGTGCGTTTGAGTTGACGGGTGAGGTTTTTGATAGCCCGAATTACGGGAGCATTTTTTTCTGTTTCGGGGTTTTTGAGGATAAAATGGATGTCTCGCAATACAAATATTGTGGTTGTATTTTCTGGGGTTTTGGTAATTCTTGATAATGCACCCATGACTGAACCTTTATCAGTTCCGTTGTCATCCCAACCGGTGACGATATCCCATAATAATAGTTGTCGTGGTGTCTGGGATATTTGGGTGAGTTGTTGGAGGACTTGTTCTATTGGTTCTTCTTCGACTCCGACTATATATAGTAGGGGATAGCGGGCGCGAAGCATTAGGTCTATTTGTTGGAGTAGTTGTTGATGGGGGTTATTCATTATGTATAAATAGGGGGATTAGTTGTTAGTTTATTCGGGTTTTTATTTCGCGCAAAGTTGCAAAGAAGAAAATAAATGTCAGAATCAGGATGACCAGGATTTGAGGATGTACGGGATGTGATTGTTTAATTATTGGTTAGTTGTTGATGATTAGTATGGAGAAAAGTGAATATTGATGAAGTGAGATGGAAGATTATTGTCTGAATCAGGATGTCCAGGATTTGAGGATGTATAGGATGTGATTGTTTGATTATTGGTTAGTTGTTGATGATTAGTCTGGAGAAAACTGAATATTTATGAAGTGAGATGGAAGAATAAATATATGAATCTCATCTATCAACCATCAAATTACAATCCTGTCCATCCTTTAATCCTGGATATCCTGATTCAGACAAAAAAATTATCGCTACGCAAGGGAGGAAGGTAAGACAAGAAAAGAGCAAGAGGGTAAAAGCGCATAGTGATACTAAGTCCCCACCGCACCACTACATACAACCCGAAAACCGATATTGTTGCCGTCGTCGAGGAAGTTGCTGTCGCGATAAGCAGAACGGCAAGTAAGAGAACCGAAAAGCCACGAACCACCGCGCATCAGATATTCATCACTACTTGATATAATATTATTTAACCATGCGCTTCCATCTGTAGGCGCACCTTTATAATTACTATGCCAATTATCTTGACACCACTCCGATACATTGCCGTGCATATCATATAATCCAAAATTGTTAGTTACTCCAAAGCTGCCTACTACTGTTGTAATTCCTTCAATCCCATTGCCATAAATATAACTATCGTTCCCAACGCCATAAGTATAACTATCGTTACCATTATCGTAATGATAGTTAGCCAAATGCGTTGTAATTGTCTCTCCAAAGTGAAATGGTGTGGTAGTTCCGGCTCTACAAGCATATTCCCATTCAGCTTCACTAGGTAATCTGTAGGTTTTTCCTGTTCTTTCGCTTAACAGTTTACAGAATTTAACCGCATCATTCCAACTAACGCATTCAACAGGGCGATTACTACCTTTAAAAAAAGAAGGGTTAGTTCCCATAATAGCTTGATATTGTGCCTGTGTTACTGGATATTTTCCCATAAAGAAACTAGGAACTGTCACTTGATGCTGGGGACTTTCATTATCACTTCTTCCCTCTTCATTTTCCGGTGAACCCATCATAAAAGTACCACCAGGAATTACAGCCATTTCCAAGGTAACACCATTACCCAAATCTTCCATAAAATATCTAGCTATACGCGGCTGACGGTGAATAATAAATTGATATTCGCCGATTTCATATTGAAATTCGCCGACTTTATCGGATTTGAAGATAAATTCGTCAAATTCGTCGTCAAATTCGTCGTCAAATTCGTCGACGACTGTGACTACTTCGATTTGTTCTAGTTTTAAACCTAGTTTATCAGGATCTTGTAATATTTGCTGAATTCTTGGTTCTGTTCTTTTATTTAATATTAAATAAGCCGCATTTTGAATATCCCAAGATTCATTCTTTAAACTTGCAATTACTAAATCTAAGCCCTGTTCTCCATAATTCAAAGCTTGCTCAAGTGCAGCAATTCTTAACTGTGCATCTGGATTTTGCAACCGCAATTTTACCCCTTCAATACCACCTAAAACAGCAGCACCTTCTAGTGATGGACTATTACCACCAAGCACAGCATCGTATTCTCGCGGTTGTTGTGGATTATTCATGATTGGTTAATGGTTGGTTTCATGTATGCTGTATATAAAATAGCATATTATTGTCTGAATCAGGATGTCCAGGATTTAAGGATGTACAGGATGTTTTTGGATGATTGTTTGTTGTGTGGTGAATGTTGTGGTTGTCAGAATCAGGATGTCCAGGATTTGAGGATGTACAGGATGTGATTGTTTGATTATTGGTGAGTTGTTGATGATTAGGATAGAGAAAGGTTAATTTTTATGAAATTACTGTAATAATCAATACATCATTTACCTCTAGTAATCATCAAATAACCATCCTGTAAATCCTATAATCCTGGTTATCCTGATTCAGACAAAAGGTTAATTTGTATAAAATTACTGTAATAATCAATACATCATTTATGTCTAGTAATCATCAAATAACAATCCTGTAAATCCTTTAATCCTGGTTATCCTGATTCAGACAAAATATTAGACATCTCCAGAAAAGAATGTAGAGACGTTCCATGGAACTTCTCTACAAGGGTTGTAAGTCACGCATATTTAATTTTCACCAGATGTCTATTAAGTAAATCGTCATCAACCATCAAATAACAATCCTGTCAATCCTTTAATCCTGGTTATCCTGATTCTGACAAAAAATTATAAACTGAGTCATTAATCATCAAATAACAATCCTATAAATCCTTAAATCCTGGATATCCTGATTCAGACAGTTTAGAGTTTATAATTAAAATACAGTACAATATTGCCTATAACCTAGTAAATGACATAAATAATTATGAATGTACAACTTGTTGACTCCCTTGTAGAAATTGTTTCCAAATTAACTCCCGAAGATCAAAAACTTTTTTTATCTAAACTTTCTCACAGAAATATAATTCCCTCAGCAGAACAGCAAAATTTAACATCAGAGGAAAAAGTAGCACAATTTCAAGAATGGTTATCTCAATTTCCTCAAAGTAGTATTACACTATCAGATGAAGCACTGCGTCGAGAAAATATTTATGATGATAGAGGAATATGAAAAGCTATTTACTTGATACCAATATTATTCTTAGATTTGCAAATTTTCAATCTCTGGAATACAACCTGATACGGAATACTATTTCTGAAATTTTATTACGAGGTGGTCAATGTTTTATTACCTCTCAAGTAATTATTGAATTTTGGGTTGTTGCAACTCGTCCTGTTAACGTTAATGGCTTAGGATGGAATATAGAACAAACTACTCAAGCAGTACAAATGCTAATAAATCAATTTGATTTATTAGAAGAAACACCAGATGTATTTTCTATTTGGTTGAACTTAGTAACAACATATAATATTTCTGGTAAACGCACTCACGATATACACATATTAGCAGTGATGCTTGCTCATAATATCAGCCATATTTTAACTTTAAACCCCAAAGATTTTATAGCTGTTCCAGAAATTACCATTATTCATCCTCAAAGTATTAATAACTAAGAATATTGTGAGTAAAATTATCCTGTAAATCCTTTCATACTGGTTATCCTGATATGGCTTACGCCACGCTACGCTATCAGACAAAATGACCTCAATTTATAAACAATCAATATTTGCTTTGGCAAAATTTAGAATTTCTATAGTTCTTCAAATAATCAAATCAGCTTCTGTAATGCTAGGAGCAGTATTACGGAGGGTATCAAAATATATATTAAAATTAATGTATTAACTAAGTATGTTTACTAGTTGCGTTAATCTCATCTATGTTATATGATATGAGTTTTGTTTGAAATGGAGACAAAAACACAAGCAACGAAAATAAGCGCTAGAGTGAATAAATCATCTCAATTCAGCTTTATATCGTCTGTGATAGTTCAATACATAGATTTAACGAACTTGACTATGAGTGGATTTAAGTTAGGCTAAAAACGTCTCAATTTTATCAAGTACAATTCCGACAGATCGGGGAAAACAAAATGTAAATTTTAGTACCTGTGTTTGCTATAAGTACCTGAAAAATTGAATAGTTTGATACTGCTTAAAGAATCATTATCCACTAACCTAAACAAGTTAACTAATTAACGAACTCATAAACCGCTAAAAATTGTGGATACTATTCTACAATGCCAGTTTATGAGAAAATCTAAAGAAAATATAAAATAAACTCAACTGACCGTGGTGTCTGGAGGGACAAGTGTTTTTAAGACTAGCAAACGAACATAGACAATTTGTTCAAGATTTGGTAATGAATTTGCAAGCCCTAGCGGTTGTACTAGAACGGCATGGTTATCCTGCTTCCTGCTATACTTGCGGCAATCAGATGAACAGTGCATCCTTTATGGTCAGCTTAGGAGACAACCATCTAATTCGCTTTTTAGTATCCGACTATGGAATTACTTGGACAGAAATGCGTGATGATCGGGAATTAATGAAATTAGAAGGCGCAGAAGCGATTAACCAGTTACAAGAACTAGCTACTCTTGTCAAAGAGGCAATACAAACCTCTAAAGATACTGAGTATTCATCTCCCAAAGGCAAACGGATCTTACAGAATACTGTGGGAAGTGGGAAAACCCACCGATAGTAATTACAGATTATAGGGGCAATTTCTTCAGGAAGCCAGGTACATGAATTGCCCCTATAGTAACGTAATTAAGCTTCACATAGACTTGGTGATCATGGAACTTGCTGTTGATGTGATAAATTTTGGTGTATTAATATTAAATTCTAAAAAATCGTTATCTTTGAGAATTTGATAGAGATTCACATCTTTCTCGAGTAAACAAGCATGACCGCTATTTGGGAGGAGAAATGTCCGATTATTTGGTAATATATCCGCTAATCTGGCGATTTCACTGACGGAAGGTAATAAAAGATCGCTACCACTCCCAATGAGTAAAATTTCTTGTGTTAGCCGTTGTAAATCGTTTTTATCAACGTGGAAATCTCGCAGCAATGATAAACGCCAGTTTACCGTTGCTGAGGGCAGGGAACGCATAGCTGTAAGCAGTCTATAGCGATCGCTTTGAGAAATCCGTGCTAATGATGCCAGAAACGGTAATAACCCTAATGCACCCAGATTAAATAGGGATGATGGCACAAACTGAGTCATCTGGGATATCCAATTAAACCAGAATTGCTGGTGCAAAGATGAAGCGGGATTAATTAAAATAATCCGTTTAAATAACTGCGGTGATTGAATTGCGACTTGCATTGCTAAACAACCACCAAAAGATTCACCACATAGGTATATTGGGCGTTGACAGCTTGTTTCCAATTCAGCGTGAATCAAGTCCAAAACATTCCTTGCTAAAACGTCCCAAGTCGCAAGATAGTTTTTGGGTATAGCCAAGCAGCGAATATCTAAACAAGAGGCTAATTCAGAGATTTGGGTTTGCAATAATTCACCACTCCCATCCATTCCTGGTAAATAGATGAATAACGGGGAATTTGATTGTACTGGTTTTGGAGTTAAAAAACAAGGTTGAGGATCAACTGCTGGCATTTTGCTGATTTTTATTTGTCTACTCTATCTTTAACTTTACCCTTTCCGTTATCCAGATAGGGATTGTGACGAAATTTTTATCCTTTTTGCTTTGTCTAAAATCAACCTTTCCACATAAAAAATAACCCACTCTGAAACCATGATTACAGAATTTATGGCGATTTGTATTCATCATATATAAGTATGTGAAAGCGTTAAATCCTCCTCACTGGCAATAGTATCAGATTGGTGCTGTATTCAACTATCAGCAGTCAGCCAAAAGCAGGAATAACAAAGAAAAGGAAATATTTATTTTCTGGAAGTTACAGCTTACACCCAGGAAATTATGGTTAATTTTCTGTATTTTCACCTTTAAAGCTGTTAGCTTAATGCTTAATGCTTAACAGTTTTGTCAACTATTACTGGGAGAATCTGATATGGGAATTATATCCACACAATTATTTATATCGCTAGAGTTTCAGTTAGTGTATTCCCTGTAACTACCAATGCAAGAAACAGGTTTTACCATGATTATTAATTAGTAAATACTTTCGCTGATTTGGCCAGAAATCAGGTGAATTTATAGAAGTAATTAAACAATTCTTCAGTCCATAAACTTGTTATCATCCAGAAGGAGTTTGAAAAAAACAGTAGCAATGTTATATAATTGCGTAGTTTTGTCTAGATAATCTAGATTATTAATAGAGAAAACTGATTAATAATAATTTGCTTTTATTGTCCATGAATCTTGTGAATAAAACAGAAAAGACTTTTGCACTGACCACACCACTATACTATGTCAATGATGTCCCCCATATTGGCAGTGCTTATACAACTATAGCAGCGGATGTAGTAGCCAGATTTAATCGCTTGCAGGGGCATCAGGTGCTACTAATTACAGGTACAGATGAACATGGTCAAAAAATTCAGCGTTCAGCAGCGAGTTTAGGAAAACCACCACAGGATTTTTGTGATGAAATTGTCCCCAGTTTTGTCAGATTGTGGGATTTACTCGATATTCAATATGACCGCTTTAGTCGAACTACAGCACCCCGTCACCAAGCCATAGTTAAAGAGTTCTTCCAGCGGGTTTGGGAAAATGGCGATATTTACCAAGGAGAACAAAAGGGTTGGTACTGCGTTTCCTGTGAAGAGTTTAAGGAAGAACGGGATTTACTCGCAGATAAACACTGTCCCATTCATACTAACAAACAAGTAGAGTGGCGAGATGAGCAGAACTATTTCTTCCGCTTGTCTAAATATCAAACTCAGTTGGAGGAATTTTATCAATCTCACCCAGATTTTATCCAACCTGTCAGCAGACGAAATGAAGTTTTCAATTTTGTCACCCAAGGTTTACAGGATTTTTCGATTTCGCGGGTAAATCTTGATTGGGGTTTTCCCGTACCTGTGGATTCTCAACATACATTATATGTATGGTTTGATGCTTTGCTAGGTTATGTTACAGCATTGTTAGAACCAGATGCAGAACCAACCTTAGCTAATGCTTTACAAACATGGTGGCCGATTAATCTGCACTTGATTGGTAAAGATATTTTACGCTTTCATGCTGTGTACTGGCCAGCAATGTTGATGTCAGCGGGATTACCTTTACCAGACAGGGTATTTGGACATGGTTTTTTAACTAAAGATGGTCAAAAAATGGGCAAGACTTTAGGTAATACTCTTGATCCTATCGCTTTGGTGGAAAATTATGGTAGTGATGCCGTTCGTTATTACTTCCTTAAGGAAATCGAATTTGGGAAGGATGGCGATTTTAATGAAATTAGGTTCATTAATGTTTTGAATGCAGATTTAGCGAATGATTTAGGTAATTTGTTAAATCGGACTTTAAACATGGTGAAGAAATACTGCGCTAGTCAAGTACCGTCCATTAGCCATTCAGATATTCCATCGGAAAATCCTTTGAAAGCGATAGGGTTACAGTTGGGAGAGAAGGTGAAACAAGCATACACAGCATTAGCTTTTAATGAAGCCTGTCACTATGTTTTATCTCTGGTGCAAGCCAGTAATAAATTTATAGATGATCAAGCCCCTTGGTCATTATATAAACAAGGTAAACAGGAAGAAGTGGAAGCGGTGCTATATGCGGTTCTGGAATCTGTAAGATTAGCAGCTTATCTTCTATCCCCAATTATTCCTAATATCAGCAGTGATATTTATCAGCAATTAGGCTGGGGGATCAATTTTAATGAACAAAAAGAAAGTGCAATTTTAGCTCCTTTTTGTACCCACTCAACCTGGGGAATATTATCCGATCAACAAATATTGGGAACACCAAAACCAGTTTTTAAACGGATAGAAACATCAAAATAAAAGATTAATTTTGGGAACTGCGAATTTCTTAAAAAACCAAAGAATTCGGGGAACAGGGAACAGGGAACAGGGAACAGGGAGCAGGGAACAGGGAACAGGGAATAAAGAACAATATTGATCTTTACTCTTGCCTCTTGGCTCTTGCCTCTTGCCTCTTGCCTTCTGAACTCCTGAATTCTTATCATTAGCAACTCTAATAAGCAGATAGTTAGAAATTTCTATCATCACAGGGATAACAACACAAGGTATGACAATAATGTTGAACAATTTTGAAAACGACTCAATATTTACGCCAGAACAAGTTTTGGAAAATCGGGGTCGGGTGGCTATCTTTATTGATGGCTCAAACTTATTTTATGCGGCGCTTCAACTGGGAATCGAAATTGATTATACTAAGTTATTGTGCCGTTTAACTGGTGGATCAAGGCTGTTACGCGCTTTTTTCTACACAGGTGTAGATCGGACAAATGAGAAGCAACAGGGCTTTTTGTTATGGATGCGTCGCAATGGTTATCGAGTGATTGCTAAGGATTTGGTGCAATTACCAGATGGCTCTAAAAAAGCTAACTTAGATGTAGAAATAGCTGTTGATATGATGGCATTGTGCGATTCCTATGATACCGCAGTTTTAGTCAGCGGTGACGGCGATTTGGCTTATGCTGTCAATTCTGTGAGCTATCGTGGTGTGAGGGTAGAGGTGGTGAGTTTGCGTTCTATGACTAGTGATAGTTTAATTAATGTGAGCGATCGCTATATTGATTTAGAAGCTATCAAAGAAGATATCCAAAAAACTCCCCGTCAAAGTTATCCATATCGGCCATTGTCTAGTATGGGCTTTTTAGACGATCATCGAGATAATCACAGACATTTAGAAGTTCCAGAATAATGCAATATGCACAAGGTAGGGAGAATAGAAGACAAGATGCAAAACATCAAAGGGGATCTAAAAATCATTCTCCCCACTTTTATTCATTTTTTGGGTTGCGATTACCAACTAATTTGTTTTATCTGCCTTTGATCTTGTGTTTAGGTTTATGCTTGTCTGCTTGCGGTAATCCATCACCAACTCAATCAAAAACTGATAATCCATCTCCAAAGGAGGATGACACTAAGTTAACTTTCTTCGGTGTGGCTTTAGAACAGTTTGATGAGGTAGGGAAACCAATTTGGAAAGTTAAAGCCAAAGAAGCAAAATACACTACAGATAAGCAAATTGGTGAGGCAGAAAGTCCTCAAGGAGAACTTTACCAAGATGGAAAAGTTGTCTACCAAATTAAAGCAGATAAGGCTGATATTAAGCAAGATGGTAAGCAACTTTTTCTTAAAGGTAAAATTGTAGCTACCGATCCCCGCAATGGGATTGTTTTCCAAGGTAATGAGTTAGAATGGCGACCTCAAGAAGATTTATTGATTGTTCGCAATCAGTTAAATGGTAGTCATAAACAATTACAAGCTGTAGCTCAAGAAGCAAAGATCAAAACTCGTGAACAACGGGTAGAATTTTCAGGGGGAGTATTCGCAAAATCCACAGATCCACAGTTGCAAATGCGAACTGATCATTTAATGTGGCATATTAAGGAGGAGAAATTATTTAGCGATCGCCCAATCCAAATAGAAAGATATAAGGATAACAAAATCACTGGACGTGGTAACGGTAATGCAGCAGAAATTAATTTAAAAACTCAAATTGCCATTCTCCAACCACAGGCAAAATTAGAGTTATTAGATCCATTGATACAAATTATTAGTAACTCAATTACCTGGAATATTAAGAAAGAAAATATCACCACAAATTCTCCCATTCGGATATTCCAATCTGCTGAAAATGTCACTGTCACTGCTAATCAGGGACAAATGAAAATACCAGAAAATAAGGTATATCTCACTGGTAATGTGAATGCAGTTGGGCAACGTCGTCAGTCTTTAAAATCAAATCAACTTACTTGGTATTTAGATAAAAAATTGTTAGAAGCGCAGGGAAATATCGTTTATCGTCAAATTGAACCAAAATTAACTTTCCAAGGGGAAACAGCCGTCGGTAATTTAGAAACAGAAAATATTGTTGTCAAAGGTGGTAATTCTGGACGCAGAGTGGTAACAGAAATTATCCCCCAGGAAGGAAGGTAGGGGGAGTAGGGGGAGTAGGGGAGTAGGGGGAGTAGGGGGAGTAGGGGGAGTAGGGGAGTAGGGGGAGTAGGGGGAGTAGGGGGAGTAGGGGAGAAATTATCTTCTTCTTCTCCCTTCTTCCTGACAACTGACAAGGCGAAGCATTTGGAGAACTATTTTTGGCAATGACCGATAATTTATCTTCCAAATGCTTCGCCCCTACTGACAACTGACAACTGACAACTAGCCTTTATACAAAACTTCATTGCGATTGGCTGCACCAAATTTTGGTAAAGAATTATCTAAATGAGGTGTGAGGGTAGCCGGAATATCAGTAGATACTTCTAATTCTTTTTCTAAATGTTGGAGAAGTTTATCTTGTTCAGTCCGAAAAGCTGATACATTTCCACCACGATTGATAATTGTAAACCACACCAAACCGCGATCGCGTGTGGGGACAACTCCAGCTAAAGCACTAACATCATTGAGAGTACCGGTTTTCATCACAGTTGCTTTTGGCATATGTCGAGAATGTATTGTCCCTCGGTGGTCTAGTCCAGAGGTGGGAAATAAATCAGCCAAAGTCAACTGATAGGAACTAGCTTCCCGTTGCAATGCCATGAACATAGCACAAACACCTCTGGGAGAGATTCGATTTTCTTTCCCTAAACCAGAACCATTAATCAAGAGAATTTCTGACTTTGGGAATCTAGCAAGTTGGGATGCTGTGGTGCTAACTACATCTGCCCCTCCCACAGAATCGGCTAACATTTCCGCAATATCGTTATTACTAAAAACATTCATTTCCTTAATGATTTTTTGCAAAGGTAAGGAAAGATGACGCACCAGTAAAGTTTGCCCAACTTTAGGTTGAGGGTCTACTTTAATATTACCAGCAATAATCACTTGGGGTTTAGGTGTTCCTTTGGGCATAATTGAGTATTGGAAAACCACAGAACGCGACCAAGTTTGGTGATTTAGTGCTTGTTTGAGTAATTGACCGGCAAGCAGGGGATGACGTTGGAAATTCATGGCAAAAGCCCCAGTAATTACCAGATTTCCCTTAACTTGCTTAATACCTATTTTATTCAGAGTATTTCCCAGAGCGATCGCTTCCTCCCCCACAAACATCGGGTCACCACTACCAGTAATCACCAAATCACCCTGCACCACCCCATTTACTAACGGTCCAGTGCTACTAACTAAAGTCTCAAATTGGTGATTGGGTCCCCAAGCTTTAAAAGCTACCAACGAAGTAGCAACTTTAGTTAAGGAAGCAGCGGATAAAGGTACAGTCCCTTGATGATTAGCCATTAGCATTGGTCCCGACTGCAACCAAATCCCCTGAGAGGACATGAGAGTTTGGTCAATTAATTTTGATGTGATTAAACCCTTGAGATATTCTTGGACTGTAATAGCACCTGCTGGGCTGGGATCAGGGACAAGAATCAAGTTAGAGCTACCTTGCCAAGCCAAGACACTCAAGGCTTCTAAGGGTTGAATTGGCACCTTAGCCATTTCTAGCCATAGAGAAAACAAACCTGATCCTAATAATTCCAGCATATTTAAATTCCTGTATTGGTTAATTGGTAAGAGTTTTCTTTAATTTCGTAAGCGTAAGCTATATTGTGAGACTATTTTTAACTTTTAATTCCCTCTTTTTCTAGCAACTTATACCAATATACGAGCCTGATTATATTTATCAGTATTGAGTCATAACAAAGTAATAATTCACCGAGTCAACAGAGTTAAGTTTCTCCCAAAATTATTACTTATGCAATACCTTATCCATTTTTCGTAGGTTGGGTTAAGCGACAGCGCAACCCAACGGATTTGTTTGATTTAATGCTGATTGCTCCGCAACCCTAACGCGAACAACCCTAGCATTGCAGAAAAATAGCACAGGTATTCCCATAGTGCAAGTTTCATGTATTAGGAATAAAATATTTTGGCTAATTAATAACTTGGTAGAGGTTACTTTCTTTCTGGATGTGCCAATTCCTCTGGAGTGGGAACACCCACCTGATTAATTACCCCAATCATTTGATATAAACGCCCTAGATCTCGTTGATTAAAATTTAAAACTAACCGAGGCAAATTAGATGTTTCATCTTGTTCTTCCTGTGGTAATGCTTGGCTTTTCACAATTTCACCTGTCAGCAAAATATCACGGAACTGAGTATTAAGTAATTCTACTTGAGCATCTGATAAATCTTCTTGCAACCGGATCACCAACTTGTCACCAACATAACGACTAGAATGATAAACTCGGTAAAATCCAGTAATAGCATTACAGGCAACTTCAAGATTATCTGTAATAGTGTACAAACTCGGATCATCTGGACTAACAAGCCCTGTTTTTACCAATTTCTCATCAATATATTGACTCCAAGAACGCCAATAATCACCCCCTGGTTGATCAATTAACACCAAAGGAACTGGACCAAATTTACCTGTTTGGCTCAATGTCATACATTCAAAAGCCTCATCTTGAGTGCCAAAACCACCAGGAAATAAAGCCACAGCATCACTTTCTTTCAGAAGAAATAACTTGCGAGTAAAGAAGTATTTAAAATTAATTAGTTTAGCATCACCTTCAATAACTGGGTTAGCTTGTTGCTCAAAAGGTAACTGAATATTTAAACCAAAGGAATTTTCCCTCCCAGCGCCTTCTTGACCAGCTTGCATAATCCCACCACCACCACCTGTCATAATCATAAATCCTAGTGCAGAAACAGCCCGACTAAATTGCAGAGCCATTTGATATGCTGGTGTATCTGGTGCTAGACGCGCTGAACCGAAAATAGTAATTTTCCGCACATGACGGTAGTTATAAAATAACTGGAAACCACATTCCATATCTGCTAAAGCAGCAGATAATATTTTCCAATCAAGACGTTCAATATCACTATCAGCAAGACGCAGAATTGTAGATAGGGACTGCTGAATAAATTGCCGATGTTTTAGTGTCGGTAAACGGTCTATTAATTCCGCAATATCCGCTTGAAGAGAATCTAATGAAGAAAAGGACGCTTCAGAGGTCATACTTACTGCCGCAATAATGGCATTATATTTTAACCAAAGTTGCTAATACAGTAAAGGGTAGGTCAACTAACAATAATTAAAAATCCCTAAAGGGCTGATGTAATATGCTTTTTGACTTTTGCCTCACCGTACTAGCAACTTACGTTATTTTACATGATATTTCCTATATTGACCGTAATTATTACAATACAGGCTTCTCAGTAACTAAGCTTTATTTGACTAACAATCACAACGGAAATGTCCGAAAGTGTTACTGAAACCAGGCTTTTTCTATTATTTAAGAAATATAGGCAAAGCAACATTTTCGTCCTGTAATTGATCTTGTAAATGAATAACTCAAGGAGAGTTTGTTGTCTATTGAGCTTCAAAGATACTTTTCCAAAGTGTTAGCTAAAGTGGTTTTAGGTACAGCACCGACAACCATATCTACCTTGTCTCCACCTTTGAAAATCATTAATGTAGGAATACTGCGAATACCGTACTGACTAGCAATATTCGGATTTTCATCAGTATTGACTTTCACAACCTTAATTTGTCCTTCGTACTGCTCGGCAATTTCTTCGACAACAGGAGCTACCATACGACATGGACCACACCAAGGAGCCCAAAAATCAACTAATACGGGAACTTCGCTCTTGAGGACTTCTTGCTCAAATGTAGAATCTGTAACTTGTTCTGCTGCTGACATACCTAAAAACCTTTGCCTATGATATTTCTGAGCTTGGTGAAAATTCTACCATAGCAAAAACATCCTCTTAGAGATAAAGGATATACATTTGCAAAAAAACTAGAAAACTAATGCAGACCATAAGGAACCGCCCGAACATTAGTCCGGGCGGAATGTGGTGTGAGGAGTGAACGGAAACATTTGTCTCCGCCACCTCTATTGTAGGCTAGATATGTGATTTTTCCAGTGATTCTCAAAGTTGTTGTTAGTTGTCAGTTGTTAGTTGTCAGTTGTCAGTTGTTAGTTGTTAGTAGGGGCGAAGCATTTGGAAGATAAATTATCGGTCATTGCCGGGGCGAAGCATTTGGAAGATAAATTATCGGTCATTGCCAAAAATAGTTCTCCAAATGCTTCGCCCGTACAGTTGTTAGTTGTTAGTTGTCCGTTGTCCGTTGTCCGTTGTCAGCAGAAAACCCTTAACGATGACCCACTGACCACCGACCACTGACCACCGACCACTGACCACTGACCAATGACACGAATGAGTTATTTACCCATACCTAACTGTTGGGCTTTTTGGTAAACCTTACCTTCGGTCAGTAGAGAAGGAGCAATGACAACTTCAACTTGCTGCATTTCCTTAATGTTTTTAGCGCCTAAAGTTCCCATACTAGTCTTTAAAGCTCCTAAAAGATTATGAGTACCATCATCCAAGCCGGCTGGACCTGTGAGTATTTGTTCTAGAGTTCCAGTTGTACCTACGCGAATCCGAGTCCCTCGCGGTAATATCGGGCTGGGAGTTGCCATACCCCAGTGATAACCACGCCCAGGGGCTTGGGCGGCTCTGGCAAATGGAGAGCCAATCATTACAGCGTCAGCACCACAGGCGATACATTTACAGATGTCTCCTCCGGTGATTAAACCACCGTCAGCGATGATAGGGATATATTTCCCAGTTTCCCGATAATAATCGTCTCTAGCGGCTGTACAATCAGCGATCGCTGTAGCTTGGGGTACGCCTACACCCAGCACTCCACGGGAAGTACAAGCAGCACCAGGTCCAATACCCACTAAAACCGCAGCTGCACCAGCTTTCATCAACTCCAAGGTGACTTCATAGGTAACGCAATTTCCTAATGCCACAGGGATGGGCATAGAACGACAAAACTCCGCTAAATCAAGGGGAGTGATAGATTCTGGTGATAGGTGATTAGTAGAAACTACTGTAGCTTGGATAAAAAATAAATCTGCTCCAGCTTTAGCTAAAATTTCACCATATTTGCTTGCCCCGGCTGGAGTTGTGCTAACTGCCGCAATACCGCCTTGTTGTTTAATTTCCTGAATACGTTTTTCAATTAATTCCGGCCTTATTGGTTCAGCATACAATTCTTGCATCAGACTGACAAATTCTTCTTTGCCGACAGAGGCAATCCGATCTAAAATCGGTTCGGGGTCAGCATAGCGAGTTTGGATGCCTTCTAAATTAATTACTCCCAATGCCCCCAATTGGGACAAGCGAACAGCCGTTTTTACATCAACGACACCATCCATTGCACTGGCAATAATGGGGATTTCTCGCTCAATATTGCCAATTTTCCACTTGGTATCAGTTAAACTCGGATCGAGAGTTCTGTTACCAGGGACTAAAGCAATTTCATCAATTCCATAGGCTCGACGCGCCACTTTTCCCCGCCCAAGTTGAATTTCCACGCTTTAACTTTTCTCAAAACTGTTTAAGCTAGGGTATCAAATTGTGGTGATATTGGGAATTGGGAACAATTGAAAATTTTTGATTTTTCATTCTGTTCTCATGTATTAGGGTTTATTTTTATTAGCATAATTAGCACCTGTATAACCTGTGGCTACCCAAATAACTGCCCTAGCACCATCCCTAAGAGATTTTTCAATCGGTTCTGGTGAATTTTCTGAAGGAACTGATAGGGGTTTAAAATTCATGCCTCGACTACCTAAAACAATTTCACCAACGATGCAAGCACGACGCATATGAAAGTCAGATGTAATTAAATAAACACTTTTGATGCCACGAGATTGTAATTCATCCACTGTAGTAGTAAAATTAGTAACCGTGTCTACAGCTTCATAGTCCAAGTTTAAACGCCGGGGATCAATTCCTGCATTAGCAAATATTTTTTTAGTATGCTGAGGTGGACTGCCCCCAGAAATCCAAATGGGTATATTTGGATATTGGTGGGCTAATTTGGCTGTAAACTTTTCTCTTTCTAGTAAGCGGGTAGAACCGCCTAAAACTAATATTGCTTGTGGTTGTACAAATTGGTTTTGTACTGCCTTGCACCCCCACCAGATGAATAAGGGGAGGAGACAAGCCATAACCCTCACAGATTTCCCTGTCAAAAGTAGCTTATTCAAGGCTCTATAGGTATGTCTATTCGGACTAGAGTTTTCTTTAAAAATCAGCACAATAACGCACAGGGATGATGGTTAGTATAAGTTTTTGCGAACTATATCTAGAAAAAAGTTGTAATATTGCGATCATAGTAACTGAATCTACATCGCTGTAATTTCTGCCATATCCTAAACTATCTGAGAAAATTAATCAAAGGTGTCTCACCACTCATAAGACCTCGCGGTAAGTGGGAAACGAGCGTGGCTTGGCTCCCTGAGAGTGTCAATGACAACATAATTTTTAGATTTACTATGAGACCTAACACGCCTAAAAATTCTAATCAGTGTAACTGCTTGCTATATGTGACAATGATTTATTTGTTTTCACAAGCATAATTTTCAATTCTTAATGAATACAATTAGGAAAGAATACATAGGGCTTGCTGAAAAAGTCTTTTCGTGAGGGCTAGGAGTCACCGAGTCAGGAGTCACCGAGTCAGGAGGAAGAATGAGAAGGAGAGAGGTTTCAATCCTTATTCCTTGCACCTAATTCACTTTTTTAACCGGGAAACTCTTAATCTATCTAGGTTTTCGGTTTATTCAGCAAGCCCTAATTAATTTTTGATTTGGTTGATTTGGTTGTAAACTGTCGCTGATTTGTTGGAGAAGCAAAGATAAAAACCAACTCCCTTCTGTTGCGTTGTCGGGTAAATTTGGCAGAGAGATATTTTGAAAAGTGGCGATAATTTGAGAACATATATATTTCAGAAATTCTTCAGCCTGATTTTTCCCCTCTAGTTCTGCGTTGTAATAAATTACCTGGCGATTTTCTGGGAGATTGTTTGATTAATATATTGAGCAATAATGGCACTTTTACCGCTACCGGGTAGACCGATAATAGTGAAATAACCCCGGTTGTAGCGATTGAGAAAATTATTAATCGCAGTAAACACGAAATCACGACCGAGAAAATTCGCGCTTTTTTGGTGAATTATTGCTGCAAATTCTTGGTGATTAACTATGGCATTATTCATAGTTGGTGGTCTGGGTGATAAATTCATCATTTCATGCTCCCGGATTTTCCAACTTTAAAAAATGCACCCTTCCCGAAGGGTCACCCGCAATAATTGTTAACCCATTTGGTGCAACTGCACAGGAAGAAAATGAACTATCACCAATAAAAGTAGCTATTTCCTCCCCTGTCTCTAAATTCCACACCTTCACAGTATTGTCCCAAGAACCAGAAATCACCCGTGTTCCGTCTGCTGTTACTGATACTGCTCGTACAAAACTACTATGACCTAAGAGAGTGAACTGTTCCTCCCCAGTCTCTAAATTCCACACCTTCACAGTATTGTCATCAGAACCAGAAATCACCCGTGTT
>NZ_LJOQ01000015.1:0-20576 GCF_001672255.1 Anabaena sp. AL09 | reverse complement strand
TTCCTCCCCAGTCTCTAAATTCCACACCTTCACAGTATTGTCATCAGAACCAGAAATCACTCGTGTTCCGTCTGCTGTCACTGCTACTGCTCGTACCCAATCACTATGACCTGTGAGGGTGAACTGTTCCTCCCCCGTCTCTAAATTCCACACCTTCACAGTATTGTCAGATGAACCAGAAATCACCCGTGTTCCGTCTACTGTCACTGCTACTGCTCGTACAAAATTACTATGACCTGTGAGGTTGCGGAGTAACCTTCCTCCTGCTTGGGTAAGACTACGGGTCAGGGGACGCAACCACGGGTGAGGGTGAGTTTGTTGTGCTTGGGTTAATAGGGTTTGAATTTCTGGGGTGTTGATGGTTTGTAACCTTCCCCATAATTGACTCGGTAATTGTTGTTGATCCTGGGTGACAATATGTGCTGACAGTAGCAATGCACTTTGAATATATTTTAAGGTTTTGCTTTGGTCTGGGTGGGTTGCGGTTTGGGTAGCATCTAATAAATCATAATCTTCAATTAATGCTTGGATACCAAATTCAGGATGATTGATTTTGGCGGTTATGAATTGATAATCTGTGAGGGTTTGGAAATATTTGGTTAAATTTTCAGGTTTACCAGAATTAACAAAGTGATAAGGCTTTCTCAAATAAATTTGAGCTTCATCATTCATTTTCATCCGTTTCCAATGTTCTACATAATAGTCTTGCAAACCTTGAGGTAATTGGGTTAAATTCAAATCATTATATTTACCCTCTGCGATAGCTGGTAAAACATAGCGCAGGTACATAAAATTATTTTCGCTCTTGGTTGCTAATTCATTTACAAAAGCGTCAGGAGTGATATTTTTGTTTTTTATCCAAGTTTGTAATCCGTCTTTGAGTTCTGGATCATCGTTTAAACAGAAACGAATATACTCTTGAATATCATGCTGATTTTCTTGATCATATTGACTATCAGTTAAATCTAAAGATTCTTTTTTCAATCCTTCAATATAGAGTCGTTCTTTAGTTGGTTCATAACTTCGTCTAGTCAGGAAGAAATAAACATTATCTGGTAGAGTTTTTGGTAAATGTAAAATATTTTCTGCTCCTGGTTCTTGGTTTACTTCATCTAACGCATCAACGACAATGATTAATTTTTCATTGGTGGTTAGTTTTTCAGTAGCTTTTACCAGTAATGTTGATAAATCATCCTGGCTCTACCGCTCCCTTTATGATATTTTCGGTAAAATATCCCTGAAACCCCTACTCGCTTATTAATTTAGATTAAACCCATGTACACCAATGGTTTTGGATATATTAAAAGGATGTTTGATCATAAGGGGAACGGTAGAACCATCATCCTTGTCAACATTTGTTAATTGATAGCGGTTAATGAGTTGTTGACGAATGCTTTCCAGAAATAATTCAGGACTATTACGATTTTCTTGTAAGTTGTTGAAATAACAAATTGTCTTATGTTCAAAAACGTATTTTGCAGTGATGGTACTTTTGCCCATTCCCGCATCACCAATAACTGTAAAATAACCTTTTTTATTGGTGTTGATGAAGTTTTTAAAGGCAGCAAATACAAATTTGCGACCGCAGAAGGATTTGATTTTTTCTGTAATTAATGATTGAAATTCTTGTGGATAGTCATATCTTTGACTCGATTCTTGATCACGTAAAGCTTCCGCAGGTGTCCTCGTGCGTTTAGCTACGCTGACAAAAACTTGATAAAATTCTTCAAATTCTTGACGAATGTTAATATTTTCTAATTCTCTTATTTCATCTCCCAAAGTATTCCAATCTAGAAAATGTTCTATTTCTGGAGTAAAAATCAAGGGATGATCGGCATTAAAATCTTTCCAGAAAGCTTTTTGAATTTCTTTTTCTCTAAAAAGTTTCAGTAATGGCTCAGGCTTATATACTCCATATTCTATTAAAGCATAGATATAAACGCTAATGGTATCATTTGGCGGTTGTATCGGATCAAGCCCTAATTGCTGTTTAATTCTAATTACAGTTTCACTCCGTTGTGCTGGATTGATAGCCAGGGTAGCAGTTGCAGGAGCAATTTTAGCGATCGCACTAATTACTGAATTTATTTCCATTTTAGCGATAATATGATAGAAATTCACACTATATTCTACCCTAACGGTAGATGGCAACATTTAGCTAACACAATATTTATTATTTTTATCTCATTCCCAGTCTCTGACTGGGAATGAGATAAGGCTCTGCCTTCAATGAGATAAGATGGAGGCAGAGCCTCATCAACTGCATTCCTAGTCAGAGACTAGGAACGAGATAACGAGATAAATTGGACAGTAACGTTTAAATTAGTATATACCCTATAAAATTATGTGTTCCCCGCACTGTTATGGAAAATCAATTGGGATTTTTGCTGAAGCTGCTATTATTTTCGACTTTGCTATCGGTATTAATTAAATATGCTGCTCCGTTTTTAGGGATTCCAGCAACGGTGACAAATGTGTTAATTATGGTTTTGTTACCAACTATAATTATGGCAACTGTTCTCCTGTGGCGAATACCAAGACAAAAGCAAAATTAACAGAAAAAATATAGTCAGTGTTGCTAAAATCAGCTAATCTAACTGCATTGTCATCAAAAAGCATTTTACCAAGCTGGGAGTCTTGCTTGTGAATCTTGGTCATTGGATAGGCTTAATTGCTTTAGTTATCTCCTTATATATATTGTGGCAACTTAGGGACGTTTTGCTGCTAATATTTGCTGCTGTTGTGTTAGCGACGACTTTAAATCGTCTCGCGCGACGCTTTCAAAGTTTAGGAATAAAACGAGGATTATCAGTTTTATTAGCTGTAGGGATTTTCTTTGCGGGTGTTGTCTGTTTTTTCTGGTTAATTGTCCCCCCTTTTGTCCAGCAATTTCATGAACTCACTTATCGAGTTCCCCAAGGATTTGGGCGGTTTAATAGTTGGATTGATGTCCAAAGAACTCATATTCCTGAACAATTATTACCCTATATACCGGATCTTAATAGTTTAATTGCACAAGCACAACCGCTATTTAATCGCTTATTAGGTAATTCTTTTGCTTTTGTTTCTGGATCTTTAGAAGTTGTTCTCAAAATTTTATTAGTCCTGGTTTTAACAGGAATGTTTTTAGTTAATCCTGATGCTTATCAAAAAGTATTTGTTCGCATATTTCCCTCTTTTTATCGGCGACGGGTGGTGGGAATTTTAGAACAGTGCGAAGTGTCTTTAGAAGGATGGGTGACTGGTGCTTCTATTGGAGTTTTTGTAGTTGGGTTGATGAGTTTGGTGGGTTTATCAATCTTAGGGGTGAAGGCTGCATTGGCTTTGGGTGTGTTAGCCGGATTTATGAATTTAATTCCTAATTTGGGTCCGACTATGAGTGTAGTACCGGCAATGGCGATCGCTCTTTTGGATAATCCCTGGAAAGCTGTTGCTGTTTTTGTTCTCTACTTTTTTATTCAACAGGCTGAGAGCAATTTTATCACACCTGTAGTCATGGCACATCAAGTATCTTTACTACCAGCAGTTACTTTAATTTCTCAGTTATTTTTTGTGACATTTTTTGGATTTTTAGGATTATTTTTAGCACTTCCTTTAACGGTTGTTGTCAGAATTTGGGTGCAAGAAATATTGGTTAAAGACGTGTTAGATAAATGGGGTAATTATGCAGAAGATAATACTGAATTAGTGATAGTGGAGAAGTATTCAGATATCAATGATGAAGTGGAATAGTTTAGGAGTGTACTTTTGTATAAATAAATTCATAAATACATTTACTTCTGATCAGATTTTCAATTTTTGAATATTTTATACTTATTAAAAGTATAAATAAAATTATAATTGTAGTATTATAAACTTCATTTTTTCTCAGAAATAGAAGAAAAAACACTATCTAAGGAATGATTTATTTTTTAATTTTAATTTCATCTATATTTGTGCTGTTAATTACGACATCAATTATTTTTCAGATATAAAATGTGTTTCTACGCAATTCGTAGGCACATATATTTTTAATGATTGTGTAGCTACCGTTTCAAAAGTAACTCTCAAAAGTATTTTTTACCATTTTAGGTATTGATAATGACTTACAACTCAGAGGAAATGCAGCAGATTCTTGAAGTAGCTTTTAGACGAAAGCAACAGGGAGAATATACAAGAGAACAAATTATAGAAATAGCCTCAGAATTAGGTGTTTCTTCAGAGTCGCTACAAGCTGCGGAACAAGAATGGTTAAAAAATAATATAGAAGTGAAACAAGAGCAAATGTCTAATAGTCAACAACGGAAAGGATTCAAATCACACCTATTTGCTTTTATGGCAATTAATGGTTTTTTGGTGCTGTTAAATCTGGTGGTAAGTCCTGGATATTTTTGGGCAATTTATCCCATATTAGGATGGGGATTAGGTTTATTATTGCATGGAATGAAGGTTTATATTAGTAATACCTAAAAGAGATCCCCGAATTCTTCAAGAAGTCGGGGATCTTATCCCCTTTTAATTTAAGATTTACTACAGCGTCTTTTTGGGCTTGATAATTACTCAACTATATTCACTATTTCAGAATTAGCTAATGTTGGTGCGGTGAAAATTTGCGAGTACAAATTTGTAGGTTGTTGACGAGCAACAACTGGTAAGACTTGACGAGCATGAGCCGCAACTTCCACTGTTTTCACATCATAAGCTTGTGTAATCATCTTAGGATAAAAACCAATACCAATGATGGGAATTAACAAGCAAGCGGTGATAAACAATTCACGAGGCTTAATATCAAGAACTACAGCATCTAAATGTAAGTCTTGATGTTGATTACCGTAGAAAACTTGACGCAACATGGAAAGTAAATAAATGGGTGTCAAAATCACGCCAACTGCTGATAGAAAGATGACTACAATTTTGAAGCTGGAACTGTAAACATCGCTAGTAGCAAAACCTAAGAACACCATCAATTCACCGACAAAACCACTCATACCGGGTAAAGCCAGAGAAGCCATTGAACCTATAGTAAAGAGAGCGAAAGTTCTGGGCATTACTTTAGCTATACCGCCCATTTTATCCATTACTAAGGTGTGGGTACGTTCGTAAGTTACACCAGAAAGGAAGAATAAACTAGCAGCAATTAAACCGTGAGAAACCATTTGTAATACAGCACCGCTAATCCCGATTTCTGTATAAGATGCAATGCCAATTAACACAAACCCCATGTGGGCAATTGAAGAGTAGGCCAAACGGCGTTTGAGATTGGTTTGAGCAAAGGCACAACAAGCGCCGTAAACAATATTAACTACACCTAAAATCGCTAAAACTGGCGCAAAGGTAACATGAGCATCAGTTAACATCTCTACGTTAAAGCGAATTAGGGCATAACCACCCATCTTTAACAAGACACCGGCTAAAATCATTGAACCGGGTGCAGATGCTTCACCATGAGCATCAGGCAACCATGTATGTAACGGGAAAATTGGTAGTTTGACACCGTAAGCGATTAAGAAACCTGCATATAGTGCTAGTTCTAAAGCTTTGGGATATTCTTTCATTCCCAATTCGGTCATGTTGAAGGTGAAGTTATCACCATAGAAAGCCATTGCAAAACCAGCTACCAGTATAAATATAGAGGCTGCGGCGGTATAGATAATAAATTTAGTAGCTGCGTAACGGCGGTTTGCGCCTCCCCAGATGGCAATTAGTAAGTAAACGGGTACTAACTCTACTTCCCACATCAAGAAGAACATTAACAAGTCTTGGGAGAGGAATACACCTAACTGAGCGCTGTACATAATCAACATCAACGCATAAAATAAACGCGGCTTGGTGGTTACTTTCCAAGCCGCGAATACTGCGAGTGTGTTAATGAAGCCCGTTAGAAGTATCAGGGGCATTGATAAACCATCAATGCCTAGCGACCAGTTCAAGCCAAGTTGGGGTATCCAAGGATAGCTTTCTGTCATTTGCAGGGCTGAACTTTGAAAGTCGTAACTCTGCCACAGGGCAAAAATCATGAATGCAAAGTCTAATAGTGCCACTCCCAAGCCGTACCAGCGGACGGTTTTACCCTCTTTATCGGGAATGATGGGAATTGCGAGGGCTGCCACTAAAGGCAGGAAGATTATGGCTGATAACCAAGGAATTTCTATGGCATTCATCACTGTTGACAATATGTTTTTGGTTTTGCTTTTGTTTACATTATATTAAGGAATCGTTACGTCTGTAAACGATTTCTTATGAAGATTTCCAATTTGGAGGACAGATAGTCATAAATACTTACTAAATTATGCCGCGAGTCCATTCTAAATGTAAATTTTTGCAACGTCAACAAAAAAACAGCGACTAATATCGCTGTCTTTAGTTATAATGAACAGCTTGAGGATAAATTAAATTTTTATCAAAGTTATCTCTGTTTCTTAGACAATACGGTTGACAATCATCCACACTTCTCCATCTGATCTTACGAAAGGGACAGAAATGGTCTTAAAGCCTGTGATGAAAGGTTTGTAGTAAACTTGCCAATACATGGGACTAAGTTCATCGGCGCAGGTTTTTAGCAGTTTAATTTCTTTAGCTAGTTCTAATGCTAGTTCGTTAACTCGTTCGGCATGAATTTGAGCGATTTTTTTGGCTTCTTCTAGCTGTTCTTGTTGTTGGGATATGCGAATAGACATAGGTAAATATCTATTGAGATGGGCTTTCTTTTGCTGTATTTGCTTTTCCAGGAAATACATTGCATCATCTATGCCTTTAAGTTCCGCAGACAATTGAACGTTTTCTCTGGCTTGACGACGGTAAGCTTCTACTATGGCTAGGGGTGAATCATTTTCCGGCGTTACATGATGATTTGTCAGTGCAGCGCGTTCTTGTTGGAGTGCTTGAATTTGAGATTGTAGTGCTGCTATTTCTGACTGGATTTTTTCCATATCCATATATATATGATGATTGGGGGTAAGTGAAAAAGCTGTTACTTCTTCTGGGCGATCGCTTGACAATCAAAAGCCTTATCAGTCAATGTCTCAGGTTTTCCAAACAATAAGTAAACTGTAGTGCTTCTAAGGTCTTCTCTGTCAGAGCAATCTTTTACTTTGCCTCTAGGAATTCTGTAAGCTTTTCCTGTCCAATTAGATAGTTCACAGGCTATTCTTCCATCTGGATCTGAATCCATCAAGAAAAGTTTTATTGTTTTTCCATATTTACTTGTATACATAAGATTTACTCGAAAAAGCTAAACAGTTGAATTAAGCGATAAGCGATTCTTACGAAGTGCTGGCACTATTGCATCTAATAATATCACGGTTTTATCCGCTCTAATGATATTTTATACATTAATTACTTGTCAATTAGTTGTGTGTGACAATCGCTTCACACTCCATAGACATCACACAAACAATGACTTAATCAATTAGGTAAATAATGAATATCAAGAACTTCCTCCAAAGAATAAGGACATTCTGCGGGAAAATTTACAGTAAAACCTGTTTTTTCTTGAACATAACCCAAAGCGTCCTCATAAATAGTTGTAAAAATAGAATTCAAATAATTATACAAATTAGATGTTAATCTATCTTTTAACTGTACTCGAAAACTTCTAATTTCTGAACGCCAATGATTTTTATTTCTGTCATATTCTTGTGTCCAAAACTGCAATAATAAAAGATGTCTAATTATTTGTTCTAGTAGGCTTTTAACTTGATGCTTATCTCTTTTTGCCAATGATTCCAACTCCTCAATTAAATTTTCTAAATCTAACTCATCAAAACGACTTTGTTTTAATAATTTAATAGTTTCTAATAACCATAAATGGTCATCTGTTTCATAGATCTGCTGCAAATTAGTAATAACTGTCATAACTTTACCTTTTGTTATTTACAAATTACACATACAATCAATATATATTGTAAGGTGCATCGGACTCGATAATTTAATGTTAATCAACAAAATGAAATGTTTAAAGTAGGGGAACACTTCTGTTCCCTTCCCATGACTTAAGTCACACTACGTTATCACCGATACGTTCTCAACTCAAATAGGATTGCTATAGATGTTTGGTGTTGCTGCATTTGTAATTATCTATTACAAAATAACCGCCCCTTGCCGATCTAGGGTAAGCGATCGCACAACTGAGTTCATACCCATTGCAGCCCAGGCATTTGCCATTGCTGTTTCTACGGATTTGGCATAACTTGTATCAACTAAAGCCAAAAGTGTGGGGCCTGCACCACTAATTACCATGCCATAAGCACCAGCAGCCACAGCAGCCGCATTCACAGTATCATAACCAGGAATTAAAGCTTGGCGATAAGGTTGATGTAATTTATCTTGCAAGGCTGCTATTAACCATTCTTCTCGATTAGTTGCTAAACCGCGCAATAATAAACCCAAATGAGAAATATTGAAAATTGCATCAGCACGACTGACTTCTGTGGGGACAACCTTTCGCGCTTCTGAGGTTGATAACTCAAAATCAGGAATTGCTACAACTGGAACTATATCTCGATGCCAGAGAATATCACAAACTTCCCAACCTTTTTTGCTGGTAGCAGCCAGACGACAACCACCTAACAACGCTGGTACTACATTATCAGGATGTCCTTCCATTGCGATCGCTAATTCCATTACCTGTAACTCAGACAACGGTGAACCAGCCAACTCATTGGCAGCAACTAACCCCCCGACAATAGCAGTCGCAGAACTACCCAAACCTCGCGCTAAAGGTACACCCAAATTAATTTCTATTTTCACCGCTGGTGGTGTTTTTTCTATATATTGGTATAACTTGACAAACGCCTGATATAAAAGATTACTCTCATCAGTTTGTACCTTTGCGGCTTCCGAACCAGAGACTTGAATAATTAACTCACCTGCATCAAGAATAGTAAACTTAAATTCGTTATACAGCTTTAAAGCTGCACCTATACAATCAAACCCTGGTCCCAAATTCGCCGTCGTCGCGGGAACTTTAACAGTAATGCTAGAAACTACAGACATTGAAGTTAATTTAAAATTCCAATATGAACTACCCCATTTTACTTCCTTATACCAAATTAAGATATGGAATAAGATATCAAGAATTATTAAACGCAGATGAACGCAAATAAACGCAGATAAATTCGGATGAATTGATGGATTTGATGATTCTGTGCAGCTTCACATAAAAATCACAATAACCTAAAGTCTTTGTCTAATTTTCATAAAAGCCGCACCCGTCACTAAAGCCGCAAATTGTCCCCAATAACTCACACTAGAGAAGGAACTACCACCCGTCATATTTAAACTCCCTATGCCATAAAATGACTGCTGGATAAACCACCAAAATAAATATAAAATAGCTGGAACTTCCACAGGGATATACAAAACCAATAAAGTCAAAACCGAATATATTTTTGCCTGGGGAAACTTGATCAGATATGCACCTAAAATAGATGCAATAGCTCCATTAGCACCGATAATTGGTATTGTTAAATCGGAGGATAAAATAATTTGAACTATGCCACAAAAAAAGCCAGCAGTTAAATAAAGTAGTAAATACTGTTTATTTCCTAAAATACTTTCTACCGTTTTCCCAAATACCCACAGAAACAGCATATTTCCTAAGATTTGGCTAAAACTGCCATGGAGAAACAGGGATACAGGTAAAGAAAGTAGCCGCCAAAATACAATTACCCAAGCCGCAGAATTGTAAAAAAAAGCGTTAGCAATTGAGATATTTATTTGAGATGGAATAATTCCCCAATTATTAATTAAATTTCCTAATTCATTACTCCACTCTAATTTTATTTCCCAGAGAAATATGACTACATTAATCCCAATTAACCAATAATTAATAATAGGCTTTTGCCAACTGCGAATATTATCATCTATAGGAATCATCTTGATTTTAACATTTGAATTACTAATTTTTAACTACTAATTAATATTTTTTCCCATCTCCTCATTTTTGTGTGGCAAGATTATCATAATGTAACACAATATTCAAATAGGCTCAGGAAATGCTAGGAAACACCCTTGTAGGCAGATACCAAATCACCAATTACCTGGGAGGTGGCGGATTTGGTGAAACTTATGTTGCTAATGATACTCAATTACCAGGCTCACCCCAGTGTGTAGTCAAGAAACTCAAACCTCAATCTACTGATATTACCACTTTAGAAATAGCTCGGAGGTTATTTGACACAGAAGCCCAAGTTTTATATAAATTAGGAAATCATGATCGCATTCCGCAACTTTTAGCCTACTTTGAAGAAAATGCCGAATTTTATCTGGTTCAGGAACTAATTATTGGTAATGATCTCAGTCAAGAATTCAAACCTGGTGTCATCTTTACTCAAAATCAGGTAATGTCTTTATTACAAGAAATTTTAGAAATTTTGGATTTTGTCCATCAACAAAAGGTAATTCATCGTGATGTCAATCCTCGGAATATTCTCAGAAGAGAACAAGATAATAAATTAATTTTAATTGATTTTGGTGCAGTCAAACAAATTACGACAAAATTAGTAAATTCTCCAGACATTACCAAATCTACTGTTGCTATTGGTACACCCGGTTATACTCCTGGAGAACAAGCACAAGGAACACCAAAATTTAGCAGTGATATCTATGCTTTGGGAATTATTGCTATTCAAGCTTTAACAGGATTATCACCAGATCAATTAGAGAAAGATGTTGAAACTAATGAAATTATTTGGCAAAATTTCGCCACTGTATCTCCAGAATTTGCCCAATTTTTAAATCAAATGATCTGTTATGATTTTCGCCAACGTTATGCTTCAGCAACAATAGCATTACAAGCTTTGCAAGAATTAAATAAAAATACATCGGGAACAATAATTATTTCCCCTGCTACTTTACCAAATCAAGTGAAAAATCCCAATACTAAAAAAGGAATATTTTGGAAGTTGCTATTAGGAATATTTGTTTTAAGTATTGGTAGTTTCGGGGCAATATTTATGCTCAATCGCCTTAATAGTAAAAACGCTCTAGAATTATATAATCAGGGTAATACTCTCATTCAATTACAACGCTATGAAGAAGCTTTAGCAACTTACGAAAAAGCCATAGATATCAAACCTGATTATCCTCAAGCTTTATATGGACAAGGTAAAGCATTATTTCAATTAAAGAAATATCAAGAATCTTTAATAGCTTATGATCAAGCCATTCAAATTCAACCCAATTATTTAGAAGCTTGGACTAATCGAGGTTTTGTTTTAGTCAGACTCAAACGTTATTCAGAAGCAATTGCCACTGTAGATAAAGCTTTACAACTAAAAAATGATGAACCCCAAGTTTGGCAACTTAAAGGTGATATTCTTATAAAAATTAGCCAATATAATGATGCAATTAAAGCTTATGAACAAGCAATTAATTTCCAAGCTGATAATCCTGAATTATGGTACAAAAAAGGATTAGCATTCCAAAATCTTAAACAATATGAAGAAGCAATTACAGCTTACAAAAAAACTGTAGAATTAAAACCTGATCATGAATCAGCTTGGTACAATTTAGGTAATTGCTTGGTTAATTTAAATCGTTATGAATTTGCTTTACAAGCTTATGATCAAGCCGTGCAGTATAATCAAAATAACTCCGCAGCTTGGTTATCAAGAAGTAATATATTAATGACATTACGTAGATACCCAGAAGCAATTGATTCCTTTACCCAAGTAATTAAAACCAATCCTCAACAATATCAAGCTTGGTATAATCGAGGTTGGGCATTACATCAAGTTAAACGCTATGGAGAAGCAATAGAATCTTACAAAAAAGCTATTAGTTTAAAAAGCAATGATTATTTAGTATGGTATAATTTAGGGAATACACAATATAACTTACAAAAATATCAAGAAGCGATCGCATCCTATAATAAAGCTATTCGCTATAAACCCAATCATTATGAAAGTTGGTACAGTAAAGGTAACGCTTGGTTAAATTTGCAACAATACCAACAAGCGATCGCCTCCTACGACAAAGCCATAGAATATAAACCAGACTACCAACAAGCCATACAAGCTCGCACAAAAGCCCAAAATACTCCAAAATTCCCCATCAACTTCTGATCCCTGATTTCGGATAAAATGATTCCATTCCGAAAACTCCTTCTCTTTGCCCCTCTGCGCCTCTGCGTGTTAGCGAAGCGGGGCGAAGCCTGAAAAAAATTATCTTAATTAATCAGCAACACCACTTATGGACGTATTAGAACTAAAACGCGAAATCGAAACATTGTCTAGCCGCCTGGGTAAAACCCAGGACTATCTTTGACGTACCCGCACTCAAAGCCAAAATTCACGACTTAGAACAAATATCCGCCCAAACAGAATTTTGGGAAGACCAAACCCAGGCACAAAACACCCTGCAAGAACTCAATGATCTAAAATCCCATTTAGATCAATATTACAAATGGCACGCCAACTTAGACGATACCAGAGTAGTAGTTGAGCTATTAGAACTAGAAACCGACACAGCACTATTGCAAGAAGCGGAATCTACCATTAGCAAACTCAATCATGACCTAGACCAATGGGAACTACAACAACTCCTTTCCGGCACTTACGACGATAAAGGCGCAGTCCTGACAATTAACGCCGGTGCTGGTGGCACAGACGCACAAGACTGGGCATTTATGCTCATGCGGATGTATACCCGGTGGGCAGAAGATCATAGTTATAAAGTCACCCTAGCCGAAGAATCAAAAGGTGAAGAAGCGGGAATCAAATCAGTCACCCTAGAAATCACCGGACGCTATGCCTATGGTTACTTGCGTTCCGAAATGGGGACTCACCGTCTCGTGAGAATTTCCCCCTTCAACGCTAACGGCAAACGGCAAACCAGCTTTGCGGGAATCGAAGTCATGCCGCAAATAGATAACACCGTCAAATTAGACATACCAGAGAAAGATTTAGACATTAGCACCACCCGTTCTGGCGGTAAAGGTGGGCAAAACGTCAACAAAGTAGAAACCGCAGTCCGCATAGTTCACCTTCCCACCGGTCTAGCAGTCCGGTGTACAGAAGAACGTTCCCAACTGCAAAACAAAGAAAAAGCGCTCGCCCGTCTCAAAGCCAAACTATTAATCATTGCCAAAGAACAACGCGCCCAAGAAATTGCCGAAATTCGCGGTGATATGGTCGAAGCTTCCTGGGGTAATCAAATCCGTAACTATGTATTTCACCCTTACCAAATGGTGAAAGACCTGCGGACAAACATCGAAACCACAGCCATTACCGATGTCATGAATGGAGAACTTGATATGTTCATTCAGGCTTATCTCAGACAAGAAAACCAGATAGTTGACGCATAATCAAAAATGAAGGGAGAAATTTTCTCCTTTCTTCCTTTGCGTCTTTGCTCCTTTGCGTCTTTGCGTCTTTGCGCGAAACAAAATTAAGAAGTGTAACTCCCATTCCTCCACAATCGGTTACAGTGATAAAAGAATTGATGATCAATTAATTATGGACAAAACCCCAGATTCAGAACCCCAACCTAGCTACGTCAAACTTGCCATGCGAAACATGGTCAGAAAAGGCGGCACTTCCCTCAAACACTTTGCGCTAACTGCTGTAGGACTATTATCTGTCCTCGTGGGTTTAGCATATCTTACCCGCTAAGAGAGGAAAACTCGTGTCTCTACAGGTAGAGTTATATTTAGAAAATTGCGTTGATGACTCTTCCCCAATTCCTTCCGCAACTTGGGAAAATTGGTTTCAGCAATGGTTGGAAATTCTTGAAGATTATTTACCAACTGCACCTAGTTACGAAGTCAGTTTGCGGTTGACAACCGATACAGAAATTCAAACTCTCAATTCCCAATATCGTCAACAGGATAAACCCACAGATGTCTTAGCCTTTGCATCTCTAGAAGCCGATTTACCACAAAGCGAAGAAATGCTGGTTTCTATGCCTGTGTATTTAGGTGATATAATTGTCTCTATAGACACGGCACAACGTCAGGCAGAACAGCAGGAACATAGCTTATCTACAGAGTTGGCTTGGTTAACGGCGCATGGTTTACTACACTTGTTAGGTTGGGATCATCCTGACGAAGAGAGTTTGATGGAAATGTTAACCGAACAAGTTGTATTACTGAAGAAAATAGGTATTATTATTAACTTAGAGTCGTAAATGTATGGTGACAATTGCGAATTTTGGTAATAACTTTATAGTTGAGATATTTAAAATAGCCTATAATGCCCTCACAGTTGATCTAGGTGGGGGAGGTAGAGGGAGTAGGGGAGGTAGAGGGAGTAGGGGAGGTAGAGGGAGTAGGGAAGGTAGAGGGAGTAGGGGAGGTAGAGGGAGTAGGGGAGGTAGAGGGAGTAGGGGAGGTAGAGGGAGTAGGGAGTGAAGAGTAAAAGAGTAAAGGAGGTGAGAAAGAAGATGATTGGTAACTTAGACGAATCAAACTCAATATCAATGGTTAAATTTCATAGAGATTTGGGAATTTATCAAATTGCTTTTGAAGCAGCAATGAAAATTTTTGAGTTATCAAAAAGATTTCCTGTTGAAGAAAGATATTCTCTAACAGATCAAATTCGTCGTTCTTCTCGTTCTGTTTGTGCGAATATGGCAGAAGCTTGGCGGAAACGTCGTTATGAGGCTGCTTTTGTTGCTAAATTAAATGATTGTGAGGCTGAATCTGCTGAAACTCAAACATGGATAGAATTTACAGTTAAGTGTAATTATTTAGATATTGAAACAGGACGTAAACTTTATGGTAATTATAATCAAGTTTTATCTGGTTTAGTGACTATGATCAATAACCCATCACGCTGGTTAATGAATCATAAAAACCATAAATAAACACCATAAATATTAATCTTCCCCAACTCCCCCACATCCCCAACTCCCCACATCCCCCACATCCCCTACATTCTTTTGTCTATGTCCCCAAAAGTTTCGTCATCACCAACCAATAATAGCTTACCAACGCTTGTGTCCAAAGATAGGGAACTTTCCTGGCAAATTGCCTCTAATTTATTTGTTAGTTTTAAGTATGCTTGGGCTGGAATTACTTACGCTTTTCAGACTCAACGGAATTTTCGGATTCATGTAGCCGTCTGCGCTTTAGCGATTGGTTTAAGTGTATTTTTGCGGCTGGAAACAGTGAAAGTATCCATAATTGCTGTTACCAGCGGTTTAGTTTTAACCTTAGAGTTAGTCAATACTGCTATTGAGTCAATTGTAGATCTAACGGTAAAACAGTCTTATCATGAGTTGGCAAAAGTTGCTAAAGACTGCGCTGCTGGTGCTGTACTTGTCTCAGCTTTAGTCGCATTATTGGTTGCCTCTACACTAATATTGCCTCCTTTAACAACATTAATTCTGTCTACTTTTTAAATGGTAGATTGTGAATAGTAGAGACGTTTTCAGGGAACATCTTTGATATTTTTAAATGAAATTAGGTAAAAATTGTGATATTAGTCATTGATAATTACGATAGCTTTACGTATAACTTGGTACAATACCTGGGAGAATTAGCAGTAGATTTCCCAGTTGCTAATGACCTGCAAGTGGTGCGAAACGATAAGATTACTATAGATGAGATTAGGACATTAAACCCCGATGCAGTGGTGATTTCCCCTGGTCCTGGTCGTCCAGATGATGCGGGAGTTTCCCTGAATGCGATCGCCCAATTAGGAGATAAACTCCCAATTCTAGGCGTGTGCTTAGGACATCAAAGTATTGGCCAGGTTTTCGGTGGTAAAATTGTTTCCGCCCCAGAATTGATGCACGGAAAAACCTCTTTGGTATCGCACACAGGCATAGGAATTTTTCAAGGTTTAGAAAATCCTTTAACCGCTACCAGATATCATAGTTTAGTTATTGAGCGCGAAACTTGCCCAGAAGTATTGGAAATTACGGCTTGGGTAGAAGATGGCACAATTATGGGCGTGAGACACCGGAACTATCCTCACATTCAAGGAGTCCAATTTCATCCAGAGAGTGTCCTAACTGCTTTGGGTAAGGAATTACTGAGAAATTTTCTGCGAACTTTGTAAAGCGAGTATTTTATGAAACGACGACAATTGATAGGCTATGCTGGGGCGGGTTTAGTGACGGCTGTAGTGACTAATTTGGTTGATCCAGTTCCAGTAAATGCTCAATCTAGTGGTGTATCAATTCAGTGGTTAGGACATACTTGCTTTTTATTAACCAATGGTAATGTCAAAATTCTCATCAATCCCTTTACTACTTTAGGCTGTACAGCTAAATATCGTCCCCCAAAAGTTGCATCAGATTTGGTATTAATTAGTAGTCAATTGTTGGATGAAGGGGCAATAGACAAAATACCAGGAAATCCCAAATTAGTTTATCAGCCCGGTGTCTATGAGTTTCGCGGCGTTAAGTTTCAGGGAATTACCACAGACCATGATCGTAATAGTGGAAAACGATTTGGGAAAAATGTGGCTTGGAAATTGAACCAAGGGGGAATTAATCTGCTGCACTTAGGGGGTTCTGCTGCACCGATTACCCTAGAACAAAAAATCCTCATGGGTCGCCCCGACGTGCTATTTATACCAGTGGGAGGAAGTGCTAAAGCTTATAATCCCGAAGAAGCAAAGCAAACTATTAAAGTCTTAAATCCTAAGTTAGTCATTCCCACCCATTACCGCACTCAAGCCGCTGATGCTAAAGAGTGTGATATTACCCCAGTAGATGATTTTCTGACTTTGATGCAGGGTGTTAATGTTCGCCGGAGTAATAATGATTCTGTAGCGATTAATTCTAAGAGTTTGCCGGAAAATACGGAAATTCAGGTTTTGAGTTATAAGTTTTGATATCAATTCTAACCCGCTACTAAAAAGCGATCGCTATCTTTGATTTCTAGGAAAGCGATCGCTGAATATAAGTTCAGAAAGTCTTAATAAATTGATAATAGACCAATTACCAATTACCAAATCAACCTGTATACCATTCTGGAGTCAGCTTATCTGCATCAGAAACAGGAGTTTCAGTCGCTAAAGTTCCATTCATAGTCCAGATTTTATCTGCGGATGTTTGTTGATCTCTCCAGTAAATATCAGTCTTACCATCACCATTGAAATCACCTAAAGATGCTGTCAAACCAGGAGTATTGCTAGGTAAGAAAGCTTCAGAACTTACCGTTGTACCATCCATCAACCAAGCAGTATTTGCACCACTAGCCGCATTGTGCCAGAAAATGTCAGTTTTACCGTCGCCATTGAAATCGCCGATTTTCGCGCTCCAATCTGTACCCAAAGTGCTAACAACACCTTCAGTCACAAAAACGCCATTCATTGTCCAAATCTTATTCTCACCTGTAGCGGTATTGCGCCATAAAACATCAGTTTTGAAGTCGCCGTTAAAATCACCAAGAGTAGAAGTCCAAGAAGCATCTTGAGCTTGGAGATCATACTTGGTGGCTTCGCTACCATCCATAAACCAAGCAGTATTTGCACCTGTGGTAGGATTGCGCCAGAAGATGTCACTCTTACCATTACCATCAAAATCAACAATGGTTGCAGTCAATCCTGGTGCGGTAGTTTCTAGAACGGTTGCATTAGCTACTTTTGTACCATCCATTTGCCAAATAGCATTTTCACCAGTAGTGGTATTGTTCCAGAAAATGTCAGTTTTGCGATCGCCATTGAAATCGCCAATACTAGCAGTAAAACCTGGATCAACTCGATCTAAAGCCAAGAAACTAGAGACTTTTGCGCCATCCATTAGCACAATTACATTTTCACCAGTTGCTTTATTGCGTAATAAGAAATCAGTCTTATTATCGCTATTAAAATCAGCAGTTTTATAGTCCCAGGTATTTAAGTCATATTTACCCAAAGAAGCTTGTTCTAAAACTTGTGTTCCGTTCATTAGGCGAACTAAAATTTCACCAGTTTGAGCATTTACCCAAAGTTTATCTGTTTTACCATCACCATTAAAATCAGGAACAATGGCTGCACTGGTTAAATAAGGATTAGGATTAGGGTTAGCACTGCCTCCAATGGGGATTTGAGCTAATGGATTGGTTGGTACTAATGGATCGGCTAATGCAGAAACAGAAGAACTTCTACTAATAGGAGTATCAAGAGATGTTGTCAAAGATTCTGATTTTGCAACTGAGTCTGCTGCCCAACTGCTTGTATCTAAAGATAAAGCTGATTTATTCTCAAACATGACTTGTTTTTATTAGTAATTAATATCTATTTTTAATTTGCTTTCTATGAAGATTCTGTAAATGACAAACATTTGCTTAATTATTTTGATTTAATGTCATTATTTATAGACATTTTAATAATGTTCATCAACACTAACTTTTAATTTTTAAAGTAATATCTAAACAATCAAAAAATATTTTATATTCTGTTTATCAATGTCATCATTTAAAAATGAAATCCTGTTTTCTTGACAATCTCATCCCTAAAAGTCCTCATGGATTGTCAAGGAAATTAAAAATTGGTTAAAATAACTAAAATTAGCAATTTTTCTGATAACATTTATCAGTAGTCTATAATTGTTAAAGCCAAAAACAACACTATCAATAAATCAACTATGCAAACAGAATATCGGCAACGTCGTGAGAAGTTAATGGCGAAAATAGGCAGTGGTACAGCGATTTTTAGAAGTGCGCCGACCGCAGTAATGCACAACGATGTCGAGTATATTTATCGTCAAGATAGTGATTTCTCTTACTTAACTGGCTTTAATGAAGCCCAAGCAGTCGCAGTATTAGCACCACATCACCCAGAACATCGGTTTATCTTATTTGTCCAACCCAAAGACCGAGAAAAGGAAGTTTGGAGTGGTTATCGTTGTGGAATAGACGCAGCTAAGGAATTTTATGGTGCAGATGTAGCTTACCCCATTGCGGAGTTAGATGAAAAGTTACCCCAATATTTAGAAAAAGCCAATTGTATCTATTATCATTTAGGACGCGATCGCAATTTCAACGACAAAATTCTCCAACATTATCAAAACTTACTGCGAACCTATCCCAAACGCGGTACAGGACCAACTTCTATCACAGATCCTGGTACTGTCCTCAACAATATGAGGCTATATAAAAGTAAAACAGAATTAGATTTAATGCGTCAAGCTGTAGAAATTGCCGTAGAAGCTCATAATTATGCTTTGCAAACCACCGCACCAGGACGTTATGAATATGAAATCCAAGCCGAAATAGAACATATTTTCCGGTTACGAGGGGGAATGGGGCCAGCTTATCCTTCCATTGTCGCATCAGGTAAGAATGCTTGCGTACTGCATTACATCGAAAATAACTGTCAAATGCAAGCAAATGATTTGCTGTTGATTGATGCTGGTTGCGCTTATGGTTATTACAATTCTGATATTACCCGGACTTTTCCCGTTAGTGGTAAATTCACACCAGAACAAAAAGCATTATATGAAATTGTATTAGCTGCACAAAAACAAGCAATAGCAGAAGTAAAACCGGGCAATTCCTTCCATGCACCTCATAATGCAGCAGTGCGGATATTAACAGAAGGATTAGTCGAACTGGGTTTACTCAAAGGAGAAATTGATAAATTAATCGCAGAGGAAAAATACAAACCCTTTTATATGCACCGCACCAGTCATTGGTTAGGTTTAGATGTCCATGATGTCGGAGTTTATCAACATGGAGAAAACCCCCAAACCTTACAACCTGGCCAAGTGCTAACCATAGAACCAGGACTTTATATAGTCCCCGACACCAAACCCGCAGAAGACCAACCGGAAATTGACCCCCGTTGGGTAGGAATTGGGATTCGCATTGAAGATGATGTATTAGTTACCGCAGATGGAAATGAGGTTTTAACAGCGGGAGTTCCCAAGGAAATCAAGGATTTAGAAAGATAGTAGGAGACTTCCAAATAAAATGGAGAAATAAGGAGAAATACCAAATTATGAACCGTGAAGAAGTGTTACAAATTCTCAGAACACATCAACAAGAATTAAAAGACTTAGGAGTAAGATCCCTTGAATTATTTGGTTCTGTTGCTCGTAATGAAGCTCGTTCTGATAGTGATGTGGATTTATTAGCAGAATTATCCGAATCAATGAGTTTATTTCAGTTTATTGAAGCTAAACTCTATATTCAAGATTTATTAAAATGTCCGGTAGATATGGGAACAAAAGATGCTTTACGCGAACATTTGCGCCAACCAATACTAGAGGATATTGTCTATGTCTTCTAGAAATTGGCTGGTTCGTATTCAGGATATTCTTGACTCCACCTGTACAATTAGGGACTGTACAGCAGGACTGAGTTTTGAAACATTTTGCGAAAATAAGGTTATCGTCAAAGCCGTACTTTATGACTACATGATTATTGGTGAAGCCTCTAAACATATTCCTGAAGATAGAAAGAAACGTTACCCGGAAATTCCTTGGCTATTAATGGGTGATATGCGAAATGTTGTTACCCATGAATATTTTCAGGTTAGGCTCAAATTGATATGGCAAGGAATTAATAATGATATTCCTTTACGAACACCTCAACAAACAGGGAATTAACGTGAAAATTACCCTCCCTAGTTGTAGCGACCTGGAATTATAATTGGCTCGACCTGCAATCATCGCTGTTTCCAACCAGAATTAGTTGCAACTATAAATTGACTTGAACCAGA
>NZ_LJOQ01000014.1:8968-11596 GCF_001672255.1 Anabaena sp. AL09 | reverse complement strand
TAAAACGGGAACGACAGAAAATCTGAAAGCTATATACAATAAGCTTTTTCAGCTTCTATTTCCGTTTGAGCAAGGATCTCGGCTCAATGCCTTTGTTTACTTTGGAATGGTTGCAGAGTCCTGAGTTACGACGACGGGCTACTGTGGGGCTAAACAAGGGTGAGGCGAAACATACTCTGAAAAGGGCGGTGTTTTTTAATCGTTTGGGTGAAGTCCGCGATCGCTCTTATGAGGATCAATTTTATCGGGCTAGTGGGTTGAATTTGGTGGTGGCGGCGATTGTTGTGTGGAATACGGTGTACATAGAAAAGGCTGTTGAGCATTTGAAACAACAGGGTATGGATATTCCTGAAGAATATTTGCAACATTTATCACCTTTGGGTTGGGAGCATATCAATCTTACTGGTGATTATGTCTGGAATTTGAAGCAGGCAACCAGTTTTGACAAGTTGCGCCCTTTGCGAGTTAAGGAAAACAAGTATCGCTCAAATCCTTGATGGATAAGGCTTTCAGCCTTAGCGTACAATTTTCCCGGTTTGGCACGGTGATGCCTCTATTGCCGGAACATCATATACTCTTGCCTCTTTACCAGATGCAGGACAACCTCCTGTCTGCAAAGTTGCAGATGGAGTTTCAACAATTTATACTCCATCCTCCTGGCCTTAATTTTCAGTTTTCAGAGGGCTTACTTTAGCCCTTTTTAAATTTCCGCATTTTTAACACCCAATACCAATAACTTGATCTCAAAGAGCGATCGCCTCATTTTCCCCCAAGAACCATAAGTGTTAGCCTTGACTTTATCAAGTTCCGATTGTTTAGCTAAATATCCCTCGGTATCGTTGTTCCCCCTAATGTAACGTAGCTCAAATACTTTAAATTGATCAATAGCCCTTGCTCCCACAACTTGGGCAATTTGAAAATCAGTTCTCCCTTCATCGAATTTCACCAAAGCTACTGCTACTTTCTCTCTGATAGTATCTGCTAATTGAGCGCGGGCGCGTTGTAATTCGGCTACTTTAATTTGGAGATCAGAAATAGCGATCGCATTTCTATTAGCTTCTGTATTTGCTCCTTGAGAACCTACAAATAGGGGAACACCAATTACATTCAGTAATCCGTTAATTACTCCGGTTTTACCGTTGAATATTGCCAATAAATTATCAATTAATCCCTTACCTTCTGGCTGCGCTTGTCCTGGAGTTACAGCCGGACCGAGTAAATATTGCAAAGCTGGTGTTAACACCGAAAGCCTGACAGTTTTAGCATTTTTAGACCTAGCTTCATTAATTTTATTATTAGCTTCTTCAATCCTAGTATCTAATTCTTTGAGTAAAATTGAGCCTGTAACGGCTTTAGTTTGCAATTGTTCTAAGCAACTTGATGTAGTTTCTAGGCAGGGTAGACCCCCCCGCATTATTCGCCACATATCATCGTTGAATTGCTCAGTCAATAACTTATCAATATCAGGTTTTGAGAAAGGGTTTTGATTCTTAGGGGAAATTTTATTATCTAAATCATTAGCTTTTTGTTCAGCTTCTTCAGGATCTAATGGTTCTGCTGGCTCTTCTGTGTTTTCCTCTGTCGGAGTCTCAACGCTATCATTTACAGGCGTTACAGGCTTTGATGTCGGAGTTGTCGGAGTTGGTTTAATGGGCTGTGTCGGTGTTTGTCGTGGTTTTGGAGTTTGCGATAGTGCCGCTTCAATTCTTACGGTAAATAATACGAGAAATAATGCTATTAATTTAGATTTCATTGTTACAACTAATCATTAACTAAAAATTCATTATCAGATTTAGAAAAAGCAAGTTTATATCCAAATTCTACTACATAGACCATTGTTAATTCATACTTTTCTGCTCTTTCATCGAATAAACAAGTAACTGTTTTAATTTCTTCAGTGCCAGAATTACAATATTTGAATGTTCCGGTAATGGTTCTGATTTTAGTTGGTTTGTTTTCACCTGCAAACTCAAACTGATTTTGTTGTTTCATGATTTTTAGTTTTTAGAAACAATAGTGATAGTTGTTTGATATTTACCATCTTTACCCACCCAAGGCTTAATCTTTTTAATATACCCATTGCGCGGACTTCTGACAATCGGAATATCAGCTAATTTATCCTCAATGGCACTCAATGAAATTCCTAATTGTGCAAGTTGATAATCCTTGTTTCTGACAGCTTCTTCATACTGTAGCCTAGAACGCTCATAATCTTGCCTGGATTGGGTTTGGGACTGCGATCGCTTTGATTCCTCCACACTAGCTTGATACTCTTGAATCTGACGGTTAACTCTGGCCGCTTCTAATTTAGATTTAGCCACCTGTAAATTTGATTCAGCCAAGTTAACATTAGTCTGTAGTTGTTCTAATTCCTGAGTTTGGAGAATTGCAGAATTATCAAGTTTAGCCTGTTCTCTGTCAACTTCTGAACGAGCTTGTTCTAATTCTGACTGGAGTTTTTGGTTCTACCGTTCCCCTTATGATCAAACATCCTTTTAATATATCCAAAACCATTGGTGTACATGGGTTTAATCTAAATGGCTCTACCGCTCCCTTTATGATATTTTCGGTAAAATATCCCTGAAACCCCTACACCAATTGGATTTGAGGTTTTAATATTTTCAAAAA
>NZ_LJOQ01000014.1:0-8908 GCF_001672255.1 Anabaena sp. AL09 | reverse complement strand
TATTTTTGAAAATATTAAAACCTCAAATCCAATTGGTGTAGGGGTTTCAGGGATATTTTACCGAAAATATCATAAAGGGAGCGGTAGAGCCGAGTTTTTTTAATTTAGATTGTTCATGCTGCAATATCTCTGATTGCATTTTCATGTCGTTCATGGCGACAATCATCTGCTCTTGTTCCTCAATCTTTTGGGAGGCGATCGCTAATGATGCACCAGCCTTTTCAAATTCAGCACGGCGTTCTGGGTTATCAGTTGTCAGTAACTTTGAACGACTGCTCAAAATAACCCTAGCCTGTTTTAATTTCAGTTCCGCCTGGGAAATAGCCGCTAATTCTTCACTAAATGTAGATGGTGGTAAATTCTTTAATAGTGGGGTAGGTGGTGGTGGTGTAGGTGCTATTAGAGTTTTAGAGTTAAGGTTGTCAATTTGGAGTTTAATCGCCTTTTTCTGACGGTCTAATCGTTGTCTCTCATTAGAGTTGTCAGAGATGACATCACCTATTTTAATCTCATCATTTAGCCGCACTTTCAAAAATGATGGGTTATCAACAGAAATACTCATTCTTAAGGGACGGTCTTTTTGCTGTGGATTATTTGGTAATTCTTCCTGTTCTGTAACAGTTTCTACTTTGGGTGCAGTTTCCGCGATCGCTTGCTTCTCCTGTGGTTTGAGTTTTCCCACTAGAATTATTGATAGAGCGATAGCGAAGCTCACCGCAGGTATCGCAATTGCAAAAAAGATATTTATTGCCAAATTATTATTTTTCATACAATTCACCAAAACTAAAACACCGTGAATCATCAATAATATAACATTTTATCTCTCACTATAATTAAAGAGCGATTCTTACGCTATAGAGGGTTTTGCGATTCCTTTGGAGCGCTTCGCTATCGCTATATAAAAATAGGTTATTTATATTATTATTCATATTAAAATATTGTAAAATTGTAGTACCAGAACCAAAGGAGAATGTCGTAAATTCTCCATTGGCTGTTTCACTGGTCAGTCCACTAAAGCAGAGTGAACATGATTAATATATCACTTTTCAAGTTTGGAACTAAGGCACTTGAGATAGTCATTATTGACAACGCTCCTTGGTTTAATGCTTCTCAAGTTGCCAAGGCTTTGGGATACACAAATCCATCAGAAGCAGTTCAGGATAGTGTTTCTACTAAATATAGCCAACAGCTAGATTTAGGAAGACCAGGCAAAAAACCAGTTTTTATCAATGAACCAGGATTATATCAACTGGTTATGAGATCCAATCTTCCATCTGCTGAGAAATTTCAAGATTGGGTTTTTGAGGAAGTTTTACCATCAATTCGCAAGACAGGTGGTTATGGTGCTAAGGAAAATTCTGAATTAGAAAGGCGAGTTCAGGAGCTTGAAAAAAATCAATTGCAAAACTCTCAGCAGTTGCAACTTGAGTTTATGCCACCAGGTTGGGATTCAAAAGTTTGGGATGCACTACCATCACAGGACAAACGGCATTTTAGGTTTATGTACCGTCAACATCAATTTATCCCCGGTGATAACGATATCAAAAAATTACCAATTAATTTAAGTGCAGAACAAAAATTGAAACAACAGTTGGAAATAGAAAAATTTAGACTCGAATTGACAGAAGCACAGAAGGAAGATTTAGCTCAAATCAAGAAAAAATTATTAAGGGATTACTTAGAGGGCTAAAAACTAATTGTAGCGATTTCTATAGAGCGATTCCTTCGGAGCGCTTTGCGATTCCTTCGGAGCGCTTCGCTATCGCTATATTTCCCATTAGAATTAAAGAGCGATTCCTTCGGAGCGCTTCGCTATCGCTATGGAGTGCTTTGCGATTCCTGCGGAGCGCTTCGCTATCGCTTTTAACTTCCAAAGCGATAAACTAATTCTTGCCGACCCCGGTAAGATTTCCAATTCTCCCACCTATGTTCTATTTTCTAACCATTGTTCCAAGTCAGTTATAGTAGAAAAATCTAAAAATGCCTCACTTAGTAATTCCAATTGTTCAATAGATAATTGATGAATTTGCTCAACTAAAGCATCTGGAATTACATCAAATCTTTTGTTAATTTGTCGGATAATTAATCTTTTTTCACCTTCTTGTCTACCTTGCTCAAGAGTTTTTTGTTCCCATTCTACATAAGCTGTGGATAAATTCATAACAATCTCCTGGTCTTCTTCAATTAAATTTGTTTGCTTAATAGTGATAATGCGCCAATTAGCAATCAACCGCAAAGTATTTTCTTTATGCTCACTGGTGTTTGGAAGTGCCAACAATTCATCAACAGCACGACGTTGAATTTGTCCCTTACCTAAAATTCGCAACCAGAGAGTTTCTTTCGTAACTGGTAATTTATTAATTGCGATGATTGAACCAAACCATCCTTTAGGAAAGGAATATACACCACTGCAATCAATCGCTGGATTTATTGTAGCACCAAAAGTATCTAGCAAATCTTGAGAAACAGTAGTGGATATAATTAGCAATCTTCCTAAACTTTCTACATCTAAAGAAACATTTTCCCTCTTGGCTTGTCGATTCAATTCAGCAAAATAGGAATATAGCTTATTCGCACACATTAGTACCTGAAACAAATTCGGCTGATTACGGAATATCTCTATACTTGATGTCTGAGTTACTAGTTTAGCAAGTAAGCCAATAGATTCAGGGGGAAGAGTAGGTGTAGAAGATGGAGAAAATAAAACATCAATTTGACGCGCTTCATCAGTCACTTCACGACTGATTTCTACTTTACCTAATGGAGAAAGTAGTTCTTCTAAAAAATCTTTAGCAAAATTGTCATGGGGTGTTCTCGTCATACTTTCAGTAATTGATAATATTGATTTTTTCAAACCAGATTTACTCAAAAATATTAAACTTTTTCAAAATTCGGACTTGCTCAACTATTTAACTTACCCTATTTATAATTTTAACCCAAAATAGTTGATTTGTACTAAATATTTTATGACTTAAATAAAATTAAAATTGCAGTACGATAAATAGGTGAACGTTAAAAAATATAAGATGGACTTTGTGATGTGTTGAATTGTTAAGTCAAAGATTTAATTATCAAAGAATAGTTATTGCTTTATACGCAAATAGTAAGGCAAAATTTTAGTTTTCATACCGTCACCATCCATCCTGACTAATGCCTCTAAGGGTTGCAAAGAAGCAATCATAGTTTCAGAAAATCTAAATCTTTTTTTAACACTAGCAATTTCAGTTTCATCCACAGCAAGAACCAGCTTCAGTGAAGAATTAGCCAAAACTTCTCCTGAAATGTGGGCATCACGTTGACTAGCGACAACTGCACATAATCCAAATTTACGAGCTTCTGCTGATATTCTGGCAAGTGTATCTGATGATTTAACTTCTTTGCATTCATCCAAGATGACGTAACAACGGGGTGTTTTATCTTTAATTTCACCTTGTAATTTATGAGAATCCAATAATTGTTTTAAAAGAGTTTCTGCGGCGATCGCTGATAATCCAGGTACTTTAGCTAATGCCGATAAATCAAATCTAACGAGTGGGAAATCTAAGGACGGCTGCGGCTTGCTAAATATCCCATATTTAAATGTAGCAGCCATTTTCAATAATAATTTTTCTGAATCTTTACAACCATCTTCTACACCCCTGTTTTCATAGCAGCTTATAAAACAGTTGAGAAGTAACCCCTGTTGATTATCTCCCATTTTTAAGGATTTTCTCAGGATTGATGAAATTCCGATTGACTGAAGATCCGGTCCACCACCTCTAGGATCTAAGTCTAAAACCAGTGGATTTAAACCATGTGGTGATTCTGCATCTAACCTATAGCAGACTTCATTAGGTAATCCCAAATCCCCATGTAAGTCTATCAAAATAACTTTAATTTCTGGGAACAGTGACGGTAGTTCATAAGCCATTGATTTTAAGGTTTGAGTCTTACCACTTCCAGAAGTCCCTAAAACCACTGCATGACCATTTCGTAAGTTAGCAGGATTCCAGTAGCATTTTTCCCCTAAGAATATGCCAGAGTGCGATCGCTCTTTCTCAGTAGCTTTACCCTGTGGTTTAAGTCTGGCCTGTGGTAATGGCTTCATATTAATTGGTTTCAAAGCTTGTGTGTTTAGATTTAAAAGTTTTAGTGGTATGGAAACCGTTATTATATCTATGCTAGGCTAGACTGTGCCGAAACGGAAGTTTTGTCCGCTAAGAAAACCTCAAAATCCTGAAAACCTTAACTATCAATAGTTTCAGAAAGTGTCATTTAAATGAAATTGTTTGTATTTAAGTTCAATGGGCGTTAAAAAATTTCAAGAGAGTTGAGTGCTAACAATCTTTAATGACAAGTCTTTAGGCAATCGCGAAGCGCTCCGTACGAATTGCTCTGATTTCTTAGCGTACAAAACTCCCAATTTAACACAGTCTAGCCAAGTTGAGTAAGTGCGATCGCCCCTGACTGATGAAAGATTTAAGCAAGGAAAAGTTGCTAGGGGAGTGCGTAAGCAAGCATTTACCGCTGTTCCATCACCCCCATCCCCCAGAACGAATAACCTGTTAACAAGTTATTGTCCGCAGAAAAGCGCGATCTCACCAGAACTAAACCTGTTAACAAGTTATTTGATGCCTAGGCAGGCGTAGCCTGATCGCTAAAAATAGCATATTTTCCAGATTTTCAAGCTTCTTGGGGTATTGCAACGATTCTTAAAGATGTGACCATAATCACTGACAGGAAAGTTATGCTGACTATATATTATCCTAAATTATAGGTGCAACAAAAATGCACCTAATACCTTGGCATAAATCTAAAAAGCCCTGGGTTCAAATCTATTACCAATAACCGACTCAAGTATTAAGGAAAAAAAATATGTTTTTGAAAATCGAAGAAGTTTATCATAGCAAGGCAGTTGCAACAGGCTTTAAGGTGTTGGCATCGTTGTTACCAGCTGCTACTTTGTTAGTCACCAATGACTTGAGTGCTAATGCTGCGCTAGTAGACCAAACTCAGCTAGTGCCATTCGCGTCTGAAGTAAATGAAAACTGCGCTCCCAATTGTAAGGTAAATCTACAAGTTCAGCCTGCAAGTTCAACAGTATTGCCTCTGCAAAAAACTTTCAGTTCTCAACCAGGAAAACAAGGTGTTACTCAAGAAGTATCACCTGTTTTGAAAAATTCCAGACTGATTCAGATTCGTGATGGCAGAGAAATCAATCAAATCGCTCAGAATAATTAAAACCTGTCCTAAATAATTGAGGAAACTAGCTGGAATTCCATCCGCAAGGATTCCTTCAAAGACAAGTTTTTATTTTTTAGGCAGATGAGAAGACTGACACCCTTGCCCTCAGGGCAAGGGTGTCAGCCATATAGTCGCTTTGTAAGATATATCTGATATGACTAGTACAGCTTGGCGGAAATAAGCAGACCATTAAAAGCTACGAAAATTTGACTGTACGCTAGGCTTAAAAATGGTATGTGTATTTACGCCGCACGGTACTAGGCATTTTTTTCTCGGCAAGTGGCTAACTTTCTTTTGTAACTCTGGGAGAATGCAATAGCTGAAAGCGTTACAAAGCTTAAATTTTGACATTCTAGCATCTGCTTATTCCAAAAAGTCTGTCCTTGAAAGCCCCAAAAATGGGGGTGTCAAAAACAATAAAGTATAGATTTTATATGCAGAATATCACTTTTTTTTCTCCTCTTGATGGCGTTGATTCACTTTCAGAATTAATGGAGCTTCCCTACTTTGAATTTCTTGCTTGTATAGGTGAATTTTCTATGCATCCTGGTGGTAGCGTTACTACTCAAGAAGTTCTTAATGCTGCTCAAGTTTGTGTTGGTGAAAGTGTTTTGGAAATTGGTAGCGGTACTGGTTGGACAACATCTCGGCTCATTGAAAGCGGCACTCAAGTAACTATCGTAGAAAAATCTCCTCGGATGCTTGCTGCTACCTTACGCAACTGTCGCCGTGCTTCTCTTAGTACACCTCAGTTTGTCTTTGGTAGCGCTGAAGTTTTATCAGATTTACCCGCAGGGAAGTTTGATTTGGCTCTATACGAATGTATTTTGGGTTTTGTATCAGATAAACGTCATGCAATTGCTGAATGTAAAAGAGTATTAAATCCCATACGTTCCCGCATTGGTGTTGTTGATGTACACTATGTTTCTTCTCCGCCACGAGAGATACTCGAACAAATGGAGAAAATTTTTTTAACTCCTGTAGAACCTCTTTTTGAAGCTGATTGGAAACAACTTTTTTCTGATTTTGATTTAGTATATTGGAAGACTTCTGATTTACCTCCAATAATTTCTCCTACTGCTGAAGAAATCAAGCAAATGTTGATCAACTCTCAATTGCTTGATGAAATGCGATGGGCTGATGAGTCTATCTTTGAGGTGCTGAGTCAGCGTTGGGCTAAATGGGAAAAAATATTTGCCGAAAATCGCAAGTATTTAGAAGTTCATGTAGCTATTTGGGCAACACCTTTACTTTAGTGATTAACCAAAAATACAAATTATGTTGACAGCAAACACTCAACTAGTTTTTCCTCGATATCTTTACTTAAAGTCTATCGAACGTACTATCTCTAATAATCAATTCCAGATAATTATATGGAAGAGTGATAATTGGCAAAAAAATCTCACTTTAGATAAGGAAGCGTTGGATTTATTGATGAGCTTTTTTCAACCTAAGTCTATTGCTGAGGTCGTCGCATCATTACAATTACCCAAGGATGAGGTATTAGCAATTTGTCACGAATTAATAGATGCTCAAATTTTACAAGTGGTTGAAGAAGTTAACCAGGAATTCCTCAGATATGACAGACATTTTCTCTTCTACGACTTAATAAGAGCGAAAGCGCTAGAAGTACAAAAAAGGATTTCTCAAAGTAGAGTTGCTTTACTTGGTGTAGGCGGAATTGGTAATTGGGTAGCTAGTGGATTGATTGGTGCTGGTTTTAAAGAATTGCGATTATTAGATTTTGACACAATTGAACTTAGCAATCTTACCCGACAAATTTTGTTTACTGAGCCAGATATTGGTCATCTGAAAGTAGAGGTAGCTGCTCAACGATTGCGCCAAATGAATAGCCAAACAAAAGTGAGCTACAATTCTTTCCAAGCTGACGGATTTTCAGGAATTGAAAAGAACTTAGAAGGTATAGATTTCTTAATTTTATCTGCTGATTCACCCAAAGAAATTCATAATTGGACTGACACCGCTTGTCTAAAACTGCAAATTCCTTATATTAGCGCAGGTTATCGTAATGACACTGGAGTAGTTGGCCCTTTAACTGTGCATGGAGTTACTGCCTGTTACGAGTGTTTTCAATCACAGCAGCATAAACGAGAAGAAGACAATGAATTAGCTATGATTAAAGCAAAATTTACCCAACACCAGCAAGCTCCATCCTTTGGTCCACTGAATGCAATGGTTTCATCTATAACCGTCTTAGAAGTGATTAAGTATCTTGGGCAGTTTGGAGAATGTCCATCTCTCGGTTATGAAATTAATATTAATCTTATAACTCTGGAACAAAGTCTTATTGGTTACAGAAAAGACCTGAACTGTTGGCATTGCTCTCATCTAAACTAGCTAACTACTACTTACTGTTTTTCTCATTGCCAAAAATGAAAACACCCATATTTTTAAGAGAATTTGAATTACAAGATTGGCAGGCAGTGCATCAATATGCTTCTGATCCTGATGTAGTTAGATATATGGAATGGGGACCAAATACAGCAGAGGAAACACAAATTTATATTCAGCGTGCTATGGCATCCCGTCAAGAACAACCTCGCAAAAGCTATGAATTTGCAGTAATCTTCAAATCAGAGGGTAAATTGATTGGTAGTTGCGCGATCTATATATCCAGTTTCACTAATCGAGAGGGATGGATTGGGTATTGCTTCAACCAGCATTTTTGGAGTCAAGGTTATGCTACTGCTGCTGCAAAGTTGATAATTGAATTTGGCTTTGTTCAGCTTAATTTACACCGAATTTTTGCCACTTGTGAACCTCTCAATACTGCTTCTCAGCGCGTAATGCAAAAAATAGGTATGCAATTTGAAGGACGTTTGCGAGACCATAAATGTGTAAAGGAAAAATGGCGTGATTCTATTTTGTATGCCATCTTACAACCTGAATGGCAGCAGATAAATCAGGAAATAGGGGATAGCAGTGCCGCTATCAATTCCTCAATATTGCTAGATTGAAATGTTGTAATAAGGCGTAAAAGGGGTTCAGACGGGATACGGGCAAATTGGGACACATTGTAAAGTTTTGTAAACTTAATTCTCAAAACTTTTAATTTACCGTTGTTTCAGCTTCTATCTGAACTTGATTGTTCAAATGAAAACATCCCCAAAAAGGGTTATTTATGAGCAAATTTGAGAAGCTGAAGCGCGTAAAATTTGATTTTAGTATGCAAAAGTGAATGTCTCTTTACCATTTTCGGGCAAGTTAATAAATCACTAAATTGTTTTCTGCAACATTTATTTACAACGTGTCCCATTTTACCCTTATCCCGGCTAGACCTTAATTATTGACTACTGACAATTGACCGAATTTGTAAACTACCACTGGCAAATTCATCTCCTAAGAATTTAATCACAGTTTTTAATGGCGCAGCTTCCAATTTAATATTAGTAGATGATGCTTCAATAAACTTAAATTGGTAAGGGTCACGCGGTAAAACTGAGGTGTCAAAATCCTCAACTGATAATTCACCGCTAATAAATACATTTGTATTAGTGCGGTTAAATTTACTTATCGCCTCCCCAATAACCTGATCTTCCACAAATACCGATTCAATGGTAGTAATAGCAGGTGTAAGTAAGTCGGCGCAAAGAAATCAAACTATGTAAAGATAAGTAAATACGGAAAATCAATCTACTGAGGTGATTAAAATATGGGCGCTCGT
>NZ_LJOQ01000013.1:0-43116 GCF_001672255.1 Anabaena sp. AL09 | reverse complement strand
TGAAAAACCTCCTATACTTGCAGACAGACCGACCATTGGTGTTGACATTGGTATCAAAGAATTAGCAGTTTGCAGTAATGGTGAAGGATTCGAGAATCCTAAAGCCTACCGCCATAAGAGTAAACGCATGAAACGTTTACAGCGTAGTGTGAGCAGGAAAATTAAAGGCTCTAATAACCCCTACTCCCCCTACTCCCCCTACTCCCCCTACTCCCCCTACTCCCCCTACTCCCTACCCCTAACTTGCTGCGTCTTTCTTTTTTCCTCTAGTAGTAGTTGATTTAGTAGTAGTTGACTTAGTAGTTGATTTAGTGGTTTTGCGGGGAGATTTTGTAGATGCTTTAGTTGACAGTAATTCAATAGCTGTAGATAGCGTGATATTTTCTACTGATTCACCTTCAGGAAGACTGGCATTAGTTTTCCCATGTTTAATGTAAGGACCATAGGGACCATCATAGATATTGACTGGTGAATCATCTTCTGGATGCGTACCCAACTCGCGTAAAGCTTCTTTAGACTTACTCTTAGCAGCAGCCCGTCCTTTTTTCGGTTCTGCCAATAATTCTAAAGCACGATTCAAGGAAATTGTCAAGACATCATCCGTAGATTTTAGAGAACGGTAATCTTTCCCCTCCTTCCCTTGGTCATGGACAACATAGGGGCCAAATCTTCCTAAACTAGCTTGGACTTTGCCACCAGTTTCGGGGTGAGTTCCCAAAGCACGGGGGAGAGATAATAAACCCACAGCCATATCTAAAGTGACGGTTTCCGGTGTCACACCTTTGAGTAAAGAAGCTTGTTTAGGCTTAGGATTTTCCTCAGTTTTATCGCCTAATTGAACATAAGGACCATAAGTACCAAGTTTGATATAAATTGGTTCTCCAGTTTCCGGGTGACGACCGAGTTGGTCAGGTCCGGAAATTTTTTGTTTGAGGAGGATTTCCACCTGTTTGGGGTTCAGGTCAGCCGGGGTGAGGTTTTTGGGGATAGAAGCGGTAATTACTTCCTCACCATTGGTAACTTCGATATAAGGACCATATTTACCAATGCGGACTTTAGCATCTAAATTTTCTAATTCTACAGTTCTAGCTTTACTGGCATCAATTTCGGTTTCCCGTTCCTTCACCAAAGTTTCTAAACCTTGTTCACCAAGATAAAATTTCTTTAAGTAGGGAAGCCATTGAGCTTCACCCGTGGAAATTTCATCCAAGGTTTGCTCCATTTTAGAAGTAAAACTAGGGTCAACAATATCTGGAAAATGCTTTTCCAGTAAATCAGTCACAGCGAAAGCCGTGAAAGTGGGAATTAGGGCATTATTCACCAATTGGGCATAATCTTTATCAATGATTGTGCCAATAATACTGGCGTAGGTACTAGGACGACCAATACCTTCACTTTCTAAGGTTTTCACCAAAGTTGCTTCGGTGTAACGGGCGGGAGGTTGGGTTTCATGACCTACCGCTTCCAGTTCATTACATTTGGGATGATCACCAACTTTCAGAGCAGGTAGAATTACTTCTTGGTCTTCTAAAGCGGCTTCAGGATCATCAGAACCTTCGACATAGGCGCGAAGATAGCCAGGAAAATCTATGCGCTTACCAGAGGAACGAAAACCAGCGTCTTCAACTTGGATTTGCACAGTAACTTGAGTTTGGCGAGAATCAGCCATTTGTGAGGCGACGGTGCGCTTCCAAATCAAATCATAAACAGCAAATTCTCGTCCAGCTAAACCTGTGTCTTGGGGTGTGCGGAAACTACTACCAGCGGGACGAATGGCTTCGTGAGCTTCTTGTGCGCCTTTAGATTTAGTGGTGTATTGGCGAGGTTGGGGACTAAGATATTGTTTCCCGTATTTTTGTTCTACACAAGCACGGGCGGCGGTAATCGCTTGGTCGGATAAATGTACCGAATCTGTCCGCATATAGGTAATATACCCTTGCTCATATAAATTTTGAGCAACCCGCATGGTATCCCGTGCCGATAAGCGCAATTTGCGGTTAGATTCTTGTTGCAGTGTGGAAGTTGTGAACGGTGGTGCTGGTTTGCGGGTGACAGGACGTTCTTCCATATCCGTCACTGTCCAAGTTTTCCCTTCTAGGCGGGCTTTTAGGGCTTCGGCTTGTTCCTCGTTGAGTAATACAACATTACGCCCGGCGGTAATTCTGCCCGTTGTTGAGTCAAAATCGCTGCCTGTGGCAACTTTCGTACCGCCAAGAGTCACTAAAACCGCGCTAAAGGGACATTTTTCCTGTTCTAGACTGGCTTTTAAATCCCAGTATGTACCTTCATGGAAAGCCCGGCGTTGTCGTTCTTTAATTACTAATAAGCGTACTGCTACAGATTGCACTCGCCCAGCGGATAACCCCCAGGCAATTTTTTTCCACAGCAGCGGCGATAGGGTATATCCTACTAATCGGTCTAAAATTCTTCTGGTTTCTTGGGCGCGAACTACCTGCTCATCAATATTACGGCAGTCTTTCAAAGCTTTTTGAATGGCTTCCTTGGTAATTTCATGAAAGACCATGCGCTTTGTTGGCACTTTCGGCTTGAGCAATTGGTATAAATGCCAACTAATACTTTCCCCTTCCCGGTCTTCATCTGTTGCTAAAATCAGTTCAGTTACACCTTTGAGGGCTTCTTTAAGCTGAGTGACAATTTTCTTTTTGTCTTTGGGAACGACATAAATCGGTTCAAAGTCGGCTTCTACATTGACCCCAAGCTGCGCCCATTTTTCCCCTTTGACGGCTGCGGGAATTTCACTGGCCGACTGGGGAAGGTCACGGACATGACCCATTGAAGCTTCTACCACATAGTCTTTTGGTAGGTAGTTGCGAATGGTACGAGCTTTTGTGGGAGATTCGACGATAACAAGAGTTGACATGGAAATTTAAAAAGAATAATAGCTATGCAGCTAAATAGTTAAGTTGGATTAATTTTTGCGAAATGTCAAGATGAAATATCACGCCTCAGCAGTGATTGTATACTTACACAAACTGCCCAACAGGGGTAAATCTTTCTCAACTTCAGGTACAGTGATCTTTTTGAGAATGCTAGAAGTAACCTTTGAGAGTCAATTGTCAGTTATTTCCATCTTTAACTTATCTAGTACATATTTGACGACTATAGTTTGTAAAATATCGGCAAAAGTTTCCTTCTTTCTTCTTCCTCCTGAACTCCTGATAGCGAAGCGTGGCGTTAGCCATACTCCTGAACTCCTGAACTCCCAAACTTCTATTCCTTATCACCAATTACCCATTACTAATTAAGGATGTGATAATCTAATAAGTAAGGGAGAACACAAAATTAGAATTTCCTAGTAGCATATATCATACTTATGGAAATGTGTCAACCTTTTTGTAGGCTAAAGGTGTGATAATACGCCAGTTTCTGCGACCCTGTTAAAAAAAATTGAGGTACTATCTCAGGAGCGGTCAGTTTAATGGATTATATAGAAAAGGTACTGGAAAAGCTGAAAGAATTAGCGCGGAAGTTAATTGATAGCCTGCTAGGTCCAGAGGCTGAACCGGAACCGGAACTGATTCCGATTCCTGTACATGAACGTTCTAGGCGACGACGCTAAAATATTGAAGGTGTGAGAGTTGAATTTGCCAGCTTTAAGTGTTCTTGTGCTGCACGGTCCAAATCTAAATTTGCTAGGACTCAGAGAACCGGGAATTTATGGTTCTTTAACTTTGGCAGAAATTAATCGCTTGTTAGAGTCCAAAGCAATGGAACTACAAGCTGAAATATTGCCCTTGCAGTCAAATCATGAAGGGGTTTTAGTAGATGCTATACACGGGGCATTAGGAAAGCATCAGGGGATTGTCATTAATGCTGGGGCTTACACTCATACTAGTGTAGCTTTGAGGGATGCGATCGCTGCCGTTAATTTACCTACTGTCGAAGTACATCTAAGTAATATTTATCGTCGGGAAGATTTCCGCCATCATTCTTATATCGCACCAGTGGTAATTGGCCAAATCAGTGGCTTTGGCGCTCAAAGTTATTTGTTAGGGTTACAAGCACTGGTGTACCATTTAAGGCAGTAATTAGGTGACAGGTGACAGGGAAGAAGAAGTAATTACCAATTACCAATTACCAATCACCGATTAAAAATTATGCGTTATTCTCTTGTGAATCGGGTTAGGGGAACTTTTCTGGGAGCTTTCTTGGGAGAGGGTTTATCTAGCCAGAATAGTTTTAGATTGGGTAAAATTGCGGTTTTGGGGACGGAAAGTTTAATCAGTTTGGGCAGGTTAGATGTAGATGACTGGTTAAAGCGTCAAGAACAAGCAGGTATTGAATTAGAAACAAATATTAATTTCTGGGGACAAATAATTCTCGCTACATTACCAGTGGCAATTTTTTTTCATGACAATACCGATAGAATGCGAGAAAATATTTTAGACGTGCAAAGGATATTCAATTGGCAAAATGAGCCGATGATCAGAGATGCTAGTTTAATTATAGGATATGCGATCGCTCAATCCCTGAATGAAAAACTTAACCCCCACAGCCTGATTTCGGGAACAGTGAGTTTTTTAGATAAAACATCAACTTTATTACCACAAGAATTAATAAAAGTCAATGATTTATTAAAAAAAGGGGTGGGACTAGAAACAGCACAAAGGGAATTGAGTAGTCCAGAAAAATTAATTAGCAATATTGGTTTAGCTTTTTACTGCTTTGGGAGTACATTAGAAGACTTTCCCCTGACCGTATTAAGAGCTAATCAAAATCACAATTTTGCCAATCAAAATATTACAGGTGCAATTGCTGGAGCATTATCAGGCGCGTATAACAGTACAGTTGGTATACCTGTAAATTGGCAAATTTCTCCGTCAGTCACTAACTCCCCGGCTTGGGGACTTGAGAGTTTTGCCCAAATGTTCACATTAGCCGATACAATGATGGCGGTGTGGTCTGGAGTATATGACTTGAGCGATAATTGTGGCGAATTTGTGGACACAGGATATACTATCTTTGCTGCTCCTCATATTATCCGTAGACGTTGAAATGATCTGATTCAGCAAAGGTTAATTAACGGTCAAATGGGAACTGCTATCATTCCCTAACTTTTTATCCAGCTAGAGTGGCGTTCGCGGTAGCATGGCGGAGACATCAGCCATATTTGGGGTATTTCGCGGAAGGAAAGATGAAAACGCAGCGATTTTTGCAATCCTTGAGCCAGCAACTGAGGCAATGGCAACGGCAGTATAAAGTGCTATTCCGAAAAGGAAAGTATCAGCATAAACTGCATGGGAATTTTCTAAAAAATCTACTTCTGTATTTATCAGCAAATAGTCATCAAGGAAAACAAGGCAAACAGAGACAGACACAACAATCAACTGTTAAATTAGTTAAGAAAACTCGTGGTATTGATAAATTTATTCTTCTATGGATACATCAAAAACGCTCTTCAATAATTTTGGTATTGGCAATCTTATCACTCACAAGTGTAATGGGACATGGTTTATATAACCAACCAAGAATGAAAGTTGATAATATTGCTTTACAAACATTTACTGCTCCTTTCACAGATGATGTTGAAGATCAGCAAGAAACAGAACAGAAACGAAAAGATGCTATAGATAAATCTGTGCCTGTTCTCATGATTGATAACCATATAAATGAACAAATTAATGAACAGGTGGAAAAATTTTTAGATACAACTAATGAACTTAGGGATATAGTTGACGGGTTTCCATTTTTTGATCCTGCCGTTTTATCAATTTCTATTCAACGTTATCTTAGGACTTTTCCTGAATCAGAATGGCAAAAGCTGAAAGTAACTTTAGAAAATAATAGAAAACAAAATTTAGAAAAGCAAAATTCAAAATTTTTGTTGTCTCCACAAATATCATCAAATTTTCCGGTATTGCAATTGTCTAAACCTTTTCCTATTTATGGAAAGCAGAGTGATGAAGCTAGTTTTATTCAAGCATTATCAGAACTAGAAGCTTATCAATTTACTGGATCAGAATCTAATTTTTCAGCATTGATTACCAAAATCTCTCAAGTTAGACAAAAATATAATCAAGCAATTGAGAAAGCATCACAAATAGAAACTGGAAAACTTAAAAACTTTTATACAGAACCTATTATTTTAGATTTAACTGATGATGATTGGTTAAAAACACAAGCTGGAATTCATAAAATTGCCGAGCGAATTCTTGCCCAAGGTATATATGCTGGATTACCTAAAACTATTTTGAATAATGCAGTTAATTTGCAAGTGCAATCATCTGTACCTAGTGAAGCTGAACCCCTAGCAACAAAATTATTATTAGCGGTACTCCAACCAAATATTAAACAAGACGAAGCCCAAACAAAACAACAAGGTGAACTGGTAGCTAATCAAATACCATCTGTAATGATCCGGGTGAAAAAAGCAGAGGTAATTGTTAGTAAAGGAGAAAAAATTACTAAATGGAAATTTCAGGTATTAGAACATTATCGCCTGATTGGCCGCCAAGTGAATTGGATGGGTTTAACAATTGTCGGTATGGTTGTTACTGGAGGAATTTGGATTTTTGTCTGGATAGAAAGAAAAAGTCATAACTATTTGCGACAACGCGATCGCCTATTAGTTTTACTTCTTAGCCTCAGTGTTCCTGGAGTATTGGCAATGAGTTTACCCTATACTACTTGGAGTGCTATTGGTTTATTATTAGGCAGTTTCTATGGACCAACTGTAGGGATAACAGTAGTGGGGTTATTGTCGCTGATACTCCCAATTACCACAGATACAAATATTCTGGTATTGTTGGCTGGGGCTATGGGGGGAATGTTAAGTAGTTATGTCGCTCATAGATTGCGATCGCGTGAAGAATTAGCATTATTAGGTGTTGTCTCTGCCTTAACCCAAGGTGGTGTATTCTTACTATTAAAAATCCTCACAGGTGGGGTATTTGGTTCGGGTTGGTATATCTTCCAAGAAGCAGGTTTGTTTGCTGTATCTGGCTTGTCTTGGAGTATTGTGGCTTTGGGTTTAAGTCCTTATTTAGAAACATTATTTGATGTGATTACTCCTATCCGCTTGGCAGAATTAGCTAATCCCAACCGCCCATTATTAAAGCGACTAGCTACGGAAACTCCAGGAACTTTTCAACATACTTTATTAGTGGCTACTTTGGCTGAAGCTGCGGCTAAACAATTGGGATGTAATGTAGAATTAGTTAGGGCGGGAACTCTATATCATGATATTGGCAAAATGCACGATCCTTTGGGATTTATTGAAAATCAAATTGGCAGTCCCAATAAACATGAAACAGAAATTCAAGATCCTTGGAAAAGTGCCGAATTGATTAAAAAGCACGTGACGGAAGGGGTAGTAATGGCGAAGAAACACAGTTTACCAACGGCAATTCAGGCTTTTATTCCCGAACATCAAGGAACAATGGCGATCGCTTATTTTTATCACCAAGCCCAACAAATAGCCCAAAAAAATCCCCATATCATCGTAGATAAAGCAGATTTTTGTTATGATGGTCCTATCCCCCAATCACGGGAAACAGGAATCGTCATGTTAGCAGATTCTTGTGAAGCCGCATTACGCAGTCTTAAAGATGCAACTCCAGAAAAAGCATTGAATATGCTGAATAATATTCTCAAAGCAAAATGGCAAGATGAACAATTAATAGATTCAGGCTTGACAAGAGAAGAAATGCCAAAAATTGCCCAAATATTTGTGGATGTTTGGCAACAATTTCATCACAAACGCATTGCTTATCCTAAGTCAAAAGCTGGTAATTTGTAGTTAAGATTAATCTGCATAGAATTAGAATTTAAGAATAATCAAACGCAGACAAACGCAGATAAACGCAGATAAACGCAGATAAGGACGGATGAATCACAGCAGATTGCAGATTAATGAGGTACAGGATCTAAATTCAAAGCCAGACAGCAAGCCAGTTTTACTCCTTATTCATTCTTCCTTCTTCCTTCTTCCTTCTTCCTTCTTCCTTCTTCCTTCTTCCTTCTTCATTCTGACTCCTGACTCCTGACTCCTGACTCCTTTATTCCTGCTGTATTCATACTTAACGGTTAAACTAGAGATAGAAAAATGACAATAGGAAGATTATGATGAGCGATCGTGACTATACCTTAATTATTGACAAAAGCGGTAGTATGTCCACACCCGACCAAGCGGGTGGAAGAACTAGATGGCAGATAGCTGAAGAATCTACCATTGCTTTAGCCAGAAAGTGTGAAGAATTTGATCCTGATGGCATTACAGTTTACGTTTTTTCCGGCAGATTTAAACGTTATGAAAATGTTACTGCTGCTAAAGTAGCCCAGATATTTCAGGAAAATGATCCATCAGGTACGACTAACTTAGGAAGTGTACTCCAAGATGCCCTGAATAACTACTTTCAGCGCAAAGCCGCTGGTACAACCAAACTCAATGGAGAAACGATTTTAGTCATTACTGACGGTGAACCAGATGATCGCAAAGCCGTATTTGAAATTATCATTCGTGCTACCCAACAAATGGAAAAAGATGAAGAATTAGGAATTTCCATGATTCAAGTCGGTTCAGATCCTCAAGCCACCAAATTTCTTAAAGCCTTAGATGATCAATTACAAAGTGTTGGTGCTAAATTCGATATTTGTGATACCGTAACTTTAGATGATTTAGAAGACATGAGTTTGGCTGATGTTTTAATGAATGCCATCACTGATTAATTAACAAAAATTCCTAATATCTGGAGAGTTTAGTCATGCTAGAAAACCGTGATTACACCTTAATTATTGATAAAAGCGGTAGCATGGCTACCCCAGATCAAAAAGGTGGTAGAACTAGATGGGCAACAGCACAAGAATCTACTTTTGCATTAGCAAGTAAATGTGAACAATTTGATCCAGATGGCATTACTATTTACTTATTTTCTGGGAAATTTAAACGTTATGAAAATGTCACATCTGCTAAAGTAATACAAATTTTCACGGAAAATGATCCTTCAGGAACAACAGATTTAGCAGGTGTTTTAAAACACGCTACCGATGATTATCTGCAACGTAAAGCCTCTGGTAAAAGTCAACACAATGGGGAAACAATTTTAGTAGTTACTGACGGTGAACCAGATGATCGCAAAGCCGTAATGAAGGTAATTATTGAAGCTTCTCGTCGTCTGGATAGAGATGAAGAATTAGCTATTTCCTTTATTCAAGTCGGTAATGATGCTCAAGCTACCCGCTTTTTGAAAATCTTGGATGATGAATTGCAAAGTGCAGGTGCTAAGTTTGATATTTGCGACACTATCACAATGGATGATATGGAAGATATGAGTTTATCAGAAGTTCTCCTCAATGCCATTAATGACTAGCACTGCTATGCAGAAGTCAAAATTCAAAAGTCAAAGGTCAAAAGTAATATACAGTAGGCTTTTTTAGCGATGGAGATAAGAATAGTTGGCTTATTTACGCCGTGCTGTACTAGCACAGTCGTGAATTAAAAATTCGTGAATTAAAAATGATTCCCCACTTTTTACATCAATTCATAATTTGTTGATAAGATGAAAATAGAAGTCGGGGATCTTATATTTTTTAGGAATTACAAATATGGATTCCATTGACAAGCTATTAGCTGAACTCAAAACTGAATATACAGAACCAAAAACCACACCACCACAAAATAATTTAACCCCAGTTAAATCGGTTTCATCAACTGCAAAATCAGATGTATTTATAGATAAATTGTTATCAGAAGTACAAGCTGATTTGGCTGAAAATAAAACTGCATATATCCAATCCAAACCCACAGAACCACAGAATAATTTACAAACCATTCAATTTGTCCATTTACCTGATACTAAATCTGATGTATTTGTAAATAAATTATTAGCAGATGTACAAGCTGATATTTTGGCAAAAGATGCGGCGGTCGCACTGCAAAAACAAGAAGAATTAACACAGGAGAAAATTCGTCAAGAAAAACTTCAAGCTAAACAAAGAGAAGCTTTACAAAAACCTGCTAAACAATGGTTAGCTAAATTAGATCCATTATCATCAGAAGGATTATGGTTTGAAAGATTTGCCGAAAGTTATCCTCACAAATTAGCAGCCGCAATTGATTATTTGCAAACTAATTCATAAATCCCAATTTACTGCTAATTGTTGGTTTTTGCGTTCACACACTAAAATGGTATTTTGTCAGTCACAGTTAGATTCGTTTCCCCTTCCTCAGACTCTACTGCCGTTCGTAATGCCGGATATGGAAATAAACTTTTAAATCCAGTAAAACGTTCTTCTTTTAATGCTCCTGGTGCAGTATTCCAAAGACTTTCATAATAGAAAAAAGCTACACCTAGTCCCCGTTGTTGGGCGGCACGGACTTGAGATTGAATCTGTTGAATTGATACGGGTTTAGTTCTTAAACCTGCCATAACACCGATTCCCGCAGGAATTTTTTGTTTTACTTCTTCCATTTCTGGACGGGAAAGCTTGTCAATAAAATGATCTAAATTTTCCTTATAAACTTGCACAATTAACTCATCTACTATGTCTAATCGTACCCAGTTCAACCAATCTTGGAGTTGAAATTTATAGGCATGATTATAGTAATTAGGTGAGACAGAGAAAATCATTTTCGGTTTGATTTGTTTGACTGTTTGATTAAGTCTCACCATGAATTCTGTAATTTTATTTGCCCGCCAATTTACCCATTCTGGGTTTTGAGGATCACTGGGAGGCATTTTTTTAGTTTCTTGTTGATATAAGGCAACCGTATATTTATCGTAACCAAATTCAGAAGGTAAACTCATGTGATCATCAAATTGGATACCATCAAGATCATACTTGTTAGTAAGTTCTACAAGCAAATTGCTAATAAACTGTTGTACTTCTGGATGAAACGGATTTAACCATGAAACCTCACCGCCGGCACTAATAGATGTTTGATTACCATCTTTTTTTTGTGTTAACCATTCTGGTTTATTCATTGCTAATTCTGAACTGGGAGGAGTCATAAACCCAAATTCAAACCAAGGAATTACCAGTAAATTTTGCCGATGAGATTTATTAATTAAATCGGCAAGAATATCATGTCCATCTAAACCTTGAAATACAAACGGTTGGATTTCTAACCGCTTGGCTACTTCACTAGGATACATGACATAACCAGAATTCCAAACTACGGGATAGATAGTGTTAAAATTGAGTTTTTGGAGTTGTGTGACTGCTTCCTGAACTTTAGTCCTATCTTTAAGAATATCGAGATCATTATTTGTCATCCACACACCACGAATTTCTGAACGTGATCCTTCTTGTGCGGTAACAGGTGTAAAAGTGTTTCCCCAAAAAACCATCAGTAAAGAAATTAAAAACAAAGGCAGAAATAACTTTTTAAGTATTTTCCGAAAACCAAATGGATAGAAATTGAATCTCATTTTAATTTGAAACTATTACAATGATATAGTAGGAGTCAGAAGTCAGAGGTAAAACCCTGTTGTGAACGAAGTTTCATTATAGCGGTATGCAATTAAATTAGATACATGATAATTCTCCTCCCCGCTTGCGGTGAACTAGCACTGTAGGCGGACTGGTGTGCCACTTCGTGGAGCTTTGCTAATACATAGCGTACTGGAGGCATCCATCCAAAGGGGGAGAGGTTCTTGTATTTCACTCAACCAATAACCGCTATATTAGTTGATATCCTAACTACCTTTTCTATTGCTATATTTGACGGATTTAATCCAAAATAGTGCCTGCTCAGTTTGTGCCTGTAAGGAAGCGATTAAATTAGCCCGCTCTTCTTCTCAGGGTTCTCGGCATTTTCCTAATAATCTAGAATCTAAAATGGTCATAATTGCTGAGTTTGAGGAAAAATCCAGAAATTGTGGCTTTTTTGCTACTTTCTTATTTTTTCTCCATTCTCAGCATTTACAACTTAGTCACCATTCCCAAACCGCTTGATTAAATCCTCTGGACGGAGATTAGAAATAAATTCGCGGAAAGCTTCCTGTTCAGCTTCATCAGCATCACGATCTACAGGAATAGAAGCATTAGCCACTACTTCTTCCATGACCCAAATGGGAGTATTTGTGCGGAGTGCAATAGCGATCGCATCACTGGGACGAACATCAATTTCTTTTTTGACATCCCCTTGCTGAAGAATTAACGCAGCATAAAAGGTATCTTTTTGTAAGGTATGAATAATAACTTTATCTAAAGTCATATTCCATGTTTCCAGCATATTCACGATTAGGTCATGGGTTAAAGGTCGGGGGGGCTTTTGATTTTCCATTGCCCCCATAATTGCTCTTGCTTGTTCCTGACCGATGTAAATGGGCAAAGCGCGACGATCTGAACCATCCTTCAGAAGCACAATCGGGCTGCGAGTGATCGCATCTAATGCTATACCAGCGACTTTCATTTCTATCATTGGTTCAGCCTCTAAAGTTCTTTAATCGCTTGGAAATATGTAACAAATAATCCACTTTTTTCCGAATTTAAGAATTAAAAATTAAAAATTAAAAAAGCAAATCAAACCAGCTTTTTAGGAATTTTTAATGGTTAGTTGACTCTTACTGTGGTGTCATAGAAATCAGGTATAAATAAACTAATTTCACACCTTGTTAATAACTAATTTATTGATCCTTCATATTTTATCCTTCATCTTTCTTTTAGCTCCTAATTCAAGTATGCCTGGGGATTGATGTTAATATGTTAATATTCATTTACCAAAACCAGGAAAAAAAATAAACTTACGGGCTTTAGATTTTTTCCGAGAATTATTAGTTGATTTCCGCCAAAATTAAGCAATAAATAAAATTAGTTTCCCAAAAGCTGTGTTTACAGGATTAATTCAAGGTTTAGGAACCATAAAACCCTTAACAGGAGATTCGTGGCAGATTAATTATCTTAGTCAGCCAGAGATGATCATTCATGACTTGGCCTATGGTGATAGTGTGGCGGTAGATGGCGTGTGTTTGACAGTTGAAGAAATCTTAAAAGATGGATTTATTGCCACCGCTTCACCGGAAACCATAGGACGCACAACATTAGGCAAAGAAGAAATTCAACAAAGATACGTCAATCTAGAAGCATCACTACGGGTGGGTGGTAAAGTCGGTGGTCATTTTGTTATGGGTCATGTAGATGGAATTGGTCAGTTAATCACATCTGAACAAACTGCTAGTTCCTGGGAAATGACCTTTGTGGCCCCAGAAGCGATCGCTCGTTATATAGTTCCTAAAGGTAGCATTGCTGTCAATGGTATCAGCCTCACCGTAGCTAAATATAAATCAGAATCATCTCAATTTACAGTCGCCGTCATCCCGCTAACATACAGCGAAACCAATCTCAGTCATTTAGTAGCGGGTAGTTGGGTAAATCTAGAAGGAGATATCCTGGGTAAATACGTGGAAAAATTCCTCACCCCTGGCAATAATCACCACCAACAAGCGGAAATTACAACTGCATTCTTAGCAGAAAACGGATATTTGTAAGGAGTTCAGGAGTATGGCTAACGCCACGCTTCGCTATCAGAAGTATGGCTAACGCCACGCTTCGCTATCAGAAGTATGGCTAACGCCACGCTTCGCTATCAGGAGTTCAGGAGGAAGAAGAAGGAAGAAGGAAGAAATTTCCCCCCTGCTCCCCTGCTCCCTGACCACTGACCACTGACCACTGACCACTGGCCACTGACCACTGACCACTCCCCCAATTACCGAGCTTGGGCTGTTTTCGTGCCTGGTGTGCCTTGTGCCAACTGGCTAAGGCTACCTTCTAATTGCACACCTGGGTCAACAGCAACCCATCCATTTTGGGTAAGGTGACGGATTTCAAAGTGCAGGTGAGGTCCTGTAGAGTTACCAGTGCTACCAACTCGACCAATGACAGTTCCAGGCTCTACCCATTGACCAGGTTGAACAAAGATTTCTGACATATGCCCGTAGAGACTTTGTTGCGCTGAACTATGATTAATAATTACGGCTAAACCATAACCACCTAACCAGTTAGCTGATTCTACTTGACCTTTAGCCGCTGCTAAAATTGGTGTTCCCGTGGGCGCACCTAAATCTGTACCAGCGTGAAAACGGCGATCGCCCGTGATAGGATGAACACGCCAGCCAAATAAAGACGTAATTGGTGCAGCCATAGACAGAGGGAAGACAATTCCCGAACCACCACCACCACGATAAGCCAGGGTATTAGTATAAGGAACTTGAGGTAATACAGATGCCAGTGAAAAATCATAGGACACCAGACTGGGACGAGGAGCAAGATTACCCTCAATCATCGGTGCTGGTAAACTACCTACTTGGGGAGCAATAGGGATAGAACTCACCTTTGTCGTGCTAAATTCACTAGGACTGGGGATAAAGCTATTGGCATGATAGGCAGCCTTTGTATGACTGCTGGTGTTAGTTCTGGAAATCCGCCAATTATTTTGAGGTTGACTAATTTTGCTCACACTAGTAGCAACAGCTTCACCAACATTCTCACGTTGATTGCGGTTTGCAGTTATGGCTGTCCTCACTGGGGACACGATTGGTAATTTAGCAGTTTCACTTTTTTTCAGCCAAGTCGGTGATGAATCTTTAGACTTAGCCACGGCAGGAGTTTGGGTAGTTTTAGCACAAGCACTTTGCCCTGGAACTACATTGGCACTACAACCGCTAGAACGTTCTGTGACGACTACAGAACTGGGCGGTTCATAGTTATCTGTGGTTGCATTTTTGTAGTCAGTGGGATCAATATAAGCGTTGTTATAATCCTTGAGACTACTTTCTGTATCCTTGACAGTATTTTGCGAATTATTGGTTGTTTGAGCGACTTCTGGGAGTTTTTTAACCAATGGGTCAGGTTCACTAACACTGGTTGTAGGTTGAGTATTTTCACCTTTGGGCTGGGAAATCCTCACACTGGCTGTAGGTTGAGTATTTTCACCTTTGGGCTGGGAAATTCTCACACTGGCTGTAGGTTGAGTATTTTCACCTTTGGGTTTAGCATCTCTGACAACTTCTGTAGATTCAGCAACACTTTTGCTATTTAGCTTCTTTTTCAGCCTAGCTTGTCGGTCAGAAAAATCTGGCTGTGGCTTGGCTGTTTCAGGAACAATAGTTTCTTTCTGAACTGGATTTGTAACTACTGCTGGTTGGGAATTCTCAATAGTGGGAACAATATTGTCTATTGATGCAGTTTCAGTTTGAGCAGTTACAAATCCGCTACCAAGAAGACTAAAGCTACTTAACAAACAGAGGCTTTGTGCTGGTAGTCTAGAAGCAAAACGTTTACTCGTGCCACCGTAGTAAAAATTTTTATGGGCAGATTTATGGTGCTGCGTCATTTTTTCTCTTGTGTTGTGTGTAATAAGTCTAAAGAAATGATATCATTTCATGCTGGATATACTATCCTATGAAGTGACATTTTTAACAAATTTAATCATTAAACAGAAGCTTGACGATAACCCAAACTGATTGTACCTGGTTGGCAAAAAATTTCTGGTGTTACGGCTGCTTTTGGATCATAAGTTGTCATTTTTAAGCGGAGATTACCCTGTGGAGTTACTCCAACTACTGTACCTAAAAGATTATTGACATAAACCTGATCACCCATATTTGTGAGTAGATCAAGATAGCGAGATAAGAGGATGTTTATTCCTTCTACCTGTAGACACTCGATACCGGACTTAATTCCTAGTAAGACTTGTGAGGTAAGCATTTCCAGGTGATGAATCATCTGATAATTTTGGGAATTTTGCCATAATTGCAGATTAATTCCCGTTTCTGGAACTTGATTTGCCCAATTAATGCCAACACCAATCACAGCTTGAGTGATATGTCCTTGATTGACTTTGGTTTCGGTTAAAATGCCTCCTAATTTGCGACCATCTAATACTAAATCATTTGGCCATTTTATGCCGACAGGTATACCACATTTTCGTAATTTTGCTGTAATTCCCCACGCGCTGGCCAAGGTGAGTTGATAACTGCTGGTAGCTTCCATGTTGGGTGTTAATGCCATTGAAAGATATAGACCACCAGTAGAAGACTGCCATTGACGACCCCATTGCCCCCTTCCGGCGGTTTGCTGGGTGGCAATAACTACACAACCTGGTTTTTCTCCTTGGTTGATTAGTTGCCACAGGGTTTGATTTGTGGAAGATAAAGTGTTAAAAATATGTAGAGAGAATGGTAAGTCTTGATGCTTATATTCTGCTTTTAAGCTATCTACCAAAAGTTGCCGATTAAATTCCACCACAGTTCACCATTGTTTTAAATCTTTTTTGGCAGTTGTTCAAGTTAGGATTGATTGAAAGTAATTAATTTTCTATTGAGGTTTGGTTAAAGATGCACACTTGGCATTGGCACAATTGGGAAGGTCTACCTTACCTGACTTGTAATCTTCTAGAACCCTGGTCTCATGGTTTCTTTACCCAACGGTTTTGGCCTCGTTTACCTCATGAACTAACTCAGGCACTACAACCAGAGGCTTTAGCTTATCGTTTAAAACAGGTGCATGGCAATACTGTTTTAACTCCCCAGGAGGTTGATGATCATGTCAATGCCAGTGATGATGATTTGGCGTTGGCAGATGGTTTAATAAGTGGGCAACCGTTACAAGCTGTCTGGGTGGCTTCTGCTGATTGTACACCTGTTTTGATTGGAGATGTGAAAACTGGACAGGTGGCGGCTTTACACGCTGGTTGGCGGGGAACAGCGGCGAAAATTGTTCCTGAAGCTATTACCAGAATGCAATCCCACGGTAGCAATTTAGCAGATTTGCGCGTAGCTATGGGTCCGGCTATTGCTGGGGAAGTTTACCAAGTTTCTGTGGAAGTAGCTGCGGAAATTGGCAGTACCATTCTACCACATTATGAACCAGAAAAAATAGTTGCTGCTTTACATAATTTACCGAATTCACCTTTAATCAAAGATCCAGAACCGGGAAAGGTCTGTTTAGATGTGCGGCGGGTGAATGCTTTGCAATTGGAACAATTAGGAATTAGTTTAGAACAAATTGCGATCGCTCCCTATTGTACTTTCCAAACTCCAGAACATTTCTTTTCTTATCGTCGAGAACGGGAGAAAAAGGTGCAATGGTCAGGAATTGTGAGTACAGGTAAATAATAGCATTATATTACCATGACTTACCAAGATGATCCGGTTGTTGAATTTCAACAACCTATCCCCAAATGATTTCCATATTTAAAATAAATTCTGGCAAAATATCTTCACCTAATAATTCTTGGGGAAATTCTAATATCTCTACTGGTTTACCAAGACGATAAATTTCCACTTGGCGCATTTTTCGATTAATTAACCAACCTAATTTAACTCCATTATTGATATATTCCTGCATTTTTGCTCGCGTTTCCTGCAAACTATCACTAGGTGACATTAATTCTAAAACAAAATCTGGGGCAATTGGTGAAAACTTTTCTTGTTCTGCTGGTGTGAGTGTATCCCATCTTTCTTTTTTAATCCAAGCAACATCAGGAGAACGATTTGCACCATTGGGAAGTTTAAAACAGGTGGAAGAGTCGAAACAAACCCCTAGTTTATATTTACGATTCCAAAACACAAAATCTGCGGCAATTTCCACATTACGTTTTCCTGTTCCTCCTCCTGTTGGTGACATAATCAATATTTCTCCTTTGGCATTGCGTTCAAATTTGACTTCAGGATTTTCTCGACAGAGTTGATAAAATTGCTGATCACTTAATTGGATAATAGGGTTTAAGTTGACGGTGATAGCTGTCATAATAACCTCGTGAGGATGATATCAACTTTAGTTAAATTATAAAATGATATCTGGGAAATTAAATTTTAATCTCTAAGCTTAATTAAAAATTACTACACCGACAATAAACGTATACATGAAATAAAGTTATAATTCAATTCATATCAATAAAAATTTAAGCTTATAAGCGAATATATTGGTTTGCGCTAAACTATCAGAGGCTTATAAGCGATATTTCAAGTCTGTATTCAAAATGAAAATCTGGTAAGTTATAAGTATAACAGCTTATGATATTCATGGGATAATACTCTAGACATATCTCGCTGAATGAGCCAAGAGCCTATTTGCAAGATATTAGCCACTGGAATTATCACCAAAAGTGTAAAACTAGTGATCTCAGAGACAGAAAACTACAATTTTCAAATTCTTTCTATACTAGTATAAACAAAACATAAGGAGAAATAATCATGACTAACACCCAAACACAAGCTACTGGCGACATTCAAGAAAAAATCCAAGAAGAACTTGAACAAGCCCGCACTGTATGTGATATCTCAGGTAGCAACTCCGCTGAATGTGCTGCTGCTTGGGATGCTGTAGAAGAATTGCAAGCGGAAGCTTCTCACCAGCGTCAAGTCAAGCCTAAAAACGCTTTAGAGCAATATTGTGATGCTAATCCAGAAGCAGATGAGTGCCGTCTGTACGAAGATTAGAACCAGCAGTTGTGCTTTTTTCATTAAGTAACAATTTACTGGAATATCAATGGTTTAAACCTCCATTAATTAATGGATTTGAACTAGACGGGGAATAAACTCCCCGTTTTTCGCTTTTGAGAAAAGTCCCCAAACTGAATTTTTCTAGAATAGCTAACGCTATCAAATATCTATTCACAAATTTTCTATTTTTGTTATTGACTTTATGACACAAGTATGGTTTCGCCCTTATGTTTGGATGGATTATAGACTAGCGTTATTATTTACGCTGATTATTCCTTTAATTCTTTCAATTTGGGCATTTGTGCAAAAAGCTGAAGGAATGCAACGCTTATTAATGATTTACTGGCGAGTGGCTAGTTTATTAATTGTTAGTATGTACTTAATGATTGGTAGCTTTGGAGTTAGTTTCATCTCTGCTTTAATGGCGCGGATTCTGATCCCAATTGCGCTATGGTTTTGGGTAGATATCAATGATGAAATTGACTATTATCCCCATAGTCCATTAAAACTAATTTTTACTTCTTGGCGTTGGGCGACAACAGTTTATTGTAGTTTAGGAGCAATAGCCCTTTTACCCTTCCTAGGTTGTGCTTTTTCAGGAACTGCGATTAAAACTCCTTACTGTAGTGTCTGGTTAGAAGCACCATTAATCTTTAAAGACTATTTTCACCACAATAGCAAACCTGCTTTTCTAGGGTTTTTGGGGATAGTGACTTTAGCAATTTACGTAATTTATTTAAGTTATTTTGTCGCGGTTAAACTGGGTAAATATGGACGTTCTGCTACACATTAAGCAATTGAAAAGTTAGAAAAAATTCTGAACTGTGATTATTCGGATTAATTATCTAAATAAAATTAATCACACAAATCATAGTTCCGACTTGTTTTCCTGATCAATAAATCATCCAAATCAAATTCATCACAAAAATCGTAGTTCCGACTGCTGAATTAATGAATAACTCTGTTGGTAAAAGACTGGAACAATATACAGTCAAAAAATCCCAAGAAGTTCTCATCGTCACTGTCAAAATTGATGGTGAACCAGATCAAATTGCTGTGTTTAAAGGCTTTTCTAGTTCTTTAATGCGCCCAACAGCTTATGATCCAGATGTCCCAGTGTTACCAGATACAGCTACAATTATCGCAATTGACAGAATAGCAAGTCCCTATAATCCTGACTCACCCCGTTATCTTCAACAAGATATTTCTTGGGGAGATATGCAGGTTTTATTATCAAAAATGGGAATTTAGATGAAGAGTGGGTAAGAGGGTGTTTGAAAAGTTATGGTTGATGTATCAAATATTTTTTACCCCACCCTAACCCTCCCCTTTTTATTGTTTCCCCCCTTTACAAGGGGGGACTAAGGGGGGTAGCAATGTGATGAAAATTACGGAATACCACTTTTCAAACATCCTCTAAGATTTTTTGAATTTTGAATTGTTAATTTTAAATTGTTAATATGTCGCGTTCTGGATACACTTTGCCCGTTTTTGCTTGTGCTGCTGCTGTTGCGGCTTTGCATTGGTTACGCTATCATCAACCCCTGACTGTGACTTCTGTAGACTTGATTACACCTGCTGAAATTGCCGAAATACCCATTGAACAAGTCGCAGGAATATCAGAAAATCAGGCTTTGGCTATGACTCGCAGTGATCCAGGTGATAACCTAGATTTAACAAAGAATACACCGATTTGGGCGATGGTGGCATGGTACGAGGGAGATGGAGAAGCGGTAATTATTCAGGGTGGAGAGGGGATTGGGAAGCAACTCAATGGTGAGGGGAAAGCCGCAATTTATGGTTATGCCCAAAAGTTATTCCAGGAAAATTTACAGCGATTATTAAAACCCACGGAAAAAATCAAGGTAACAATTATTTTACCAGAAGGGCGATCGCTTGCAGTCCGTACTTCTAATTCCGCGTTTGGAGTAGTGGAAGGACTGTCTTTATTAGGAACAACAGGGATTTCTCAACCTTTAAGTACACCAGATCAATTAACAGCTTTTCGTGCTGATTTAGCCGAAAAAGCCAGTCAATTTCCAACTTTGGTCTTTTGTATTGGGGAAAATGGCCTAGATTTAGCTCAAAAACTCGGTATCAACCCCGCACAAATGGTAAAAACTGCGAATTGGTTGGGACCCATGTTAGTCGCTGCTGATATCTTAGGTGTAAAAGAAATTTTATTATTTGGTTATCACGGTAAATTGATGAAACTAGCGGGGGGAATCTTTCACACTCATCATCATTTAGCTGATGGTCGCCGGGAAATTTTAACTGCCCATTCTGCTATGGTAGGACTAGGGTCTTCCGATATTCAAACCATTTTTCAGAGTCCTACAGCAGAAGCAGCATTAAAACATCTGAGAATTCTCGATAGTAATAGTGGTAGTAATTGGGTAAATCAGGTTTATAGCTCCATTGCAGAAAGCATTGATACCCGTACTCAAGAATATATGAATAGCCATAATGAACAAGGTAAAACCATGATAGCTTGTGGTTCTGTACTTTTTGACCGCGATCGCCAAATTCTCGTAAAAAGTAAAACTGGTTGGATATTACTGGAAAAATTGTGCTAAATTAATAGGAATTATCGTAAGTACCACAAATAAATATTTTTAACTATGATTTGTATAATTAATTTGTTTAGATGATTAATTAATCTGTTATCACCATTAATCACAAAAATCATAAAAATCACAGTCCAGACTTCTTATCCTTAACAACACACCCTCCATAGCATGAATACAGCGGTGACTCTACCAACCGAAAAAATACCTCAAACACCAGAAAATTTGGGTAAACTTAAAGGTCAAATAATTGTAATTTTAGACTTTGGCTCTCAATATTCTGAATTAATTGCGCGTCGTATCCGCGAAACTCAAGTATATTCAGAAGTTATTTCCTATCGCACCACAGCCGAACAGTTACGCGAAATCAACCCCAAAGGTATCATCCTTTCCGGTGGACCAAATTCCGTATATAGCGACTACGCTCCCCATTGTGACCCAGAAATTTGGAAATTGGGAATACCCGTTCTCGGTGTTTGCTATGGTATGCAACTCATGGTTAATCAACTGGGTGGGGAAGTTATCAAAGCCGAACGGGGTGAATATGGTAAAGCATCTCTATACATAGATAACCCCACAGACTTATTAACTAATGTCGAAGAGGGTGCAACCATGTGGATGAGTCATGGAGATTCAGTCACAAATATGCCTCCTGGCTTTGAGTTACTGGCACATACTGATAATACTCCTTGTGCAGCGATCGCTCACCATGACAAAAAACTCTATGGTGTGCAATTTCACCCCGAAGTCGTCCATTCTCAGGGTGGTATAGCCTTAATTCGCAACTTTGTTTACCATATCTGTGACTGTGAACCAACTTGGACAACAGCCGCTTTTGTTGAAGAATCAATTCGGGAAATTCGCGCCAAGGTAGGAGACAAACGGGTATTATTAGCATTGTCTGGCGGTGTAGATTCTTCAACTCTAGCTTTTCTTCTGTATAAAGCCATTGGTGAGCAGCTAACCTGTGTATTTATTGATCAGGGTTTTATGCGAAAACTAGAACCCGAAAGATTAGTAAAGTTATTTAAAGAACAATTTCATATTCCTGTAGAATATGTTAATGCCCGGGAACGATTTATCTCAGCTATTGCTGGAGTAACTGATCCCGAAGAAAAGCGTCGCCGCATTGGACATGAATTTATCAGTGTTTTTGAGGAGACATCAAGGGATCTTGGGCATTTTGACTACTTAGCTCAAGGGACACTTTATCCAGACGTGATTGAATCTGCTGATACCAACGTTGATCCAAAAAGTGGTGAACGGGTAGCAGTGAAAATTAAAAGTCATCACAATGTGGGTGGTTTACCAAAAGACTTGAGATTTAAACTGGTAGAACCACTGCGAAAACTATTTAAAGATGAAGTTCGCAAAGTTGGGCGTTCCATTGGTTTACCAGCAGAAATTGTCCAACGTCAACCTTTTCCCGGACCTGGTTTAGCAATTCGTATTTTAGGTGAAGTCACCTCCGAACGCTTGAATATTTTGCGAGACGCTGATTTAATTGTTCGTCAAGAAATTAACCAACGTGGTTTATATAATGAGGTTTGGCAAGCTTTTGCGGTTCTGTTACCAGTTCGCAGCGTTGGGGTGATGGGTGATAAACGCACCTATGCCTATCCTATTGTTTTAAGAATTGTCACTAGCGAAGATGGCATGACCGCAGACTGGGCGCGAATTCCTTACGATATATTAGAAGCAATTTCTACCCGCATTGTCAATGAAGTAAAAGGTGTAAACCGTGTGGTTTATGATATTACCTCCAAGCCACCTGGAACTATTGAGTGGGAATAGGTAATTGGTAATTGGTAATTGGTAATTGGTAATTTAAAAAACTATTACCCATTACCACTAAACTTGAGTTTAAAATTAAGAAGTATTGCATTTCTTTGAAAATATTATGGCTGCAAAAGTAGAAATTTACATTTGGACTACTTGTCCGTTTTGTGTTCGTGCTAAAAGTCTACTGAAAAGTAAAAGTATTGATTTTATCGAATATAATCTTGATGGAGACGAAATAGCCAGAGATAAAATGTCCCAAAGAGCTAATGGAAAACGCTCCGTACCACAAATTTTTATTAATGATATTCACATTGGTGGTTGTGATGATATCCATACTTTAGACCGTCAAGGTAAATTAGATCAGATGCTAGTTTCTTAAAATATTGTGGATCAGATCCCCGACTTCTTTGCTAAATTTTGCTCGAAGATGACTAAGTTTATTTCAGAAGTCGGGGATCTTTAAGATTCTTTAATATTAAAATTCGTAGATGAAAGAGGTATAAAGGATGAAACTAGCTTTTATTATTGATCCTATCCATCGGCTTGATCCATGTCATGATACCAGTGTTGCTTTGATGGAAGCAGCGCAAATTCTGGGACATGAAATTTGGATAACTCAGGCAAATTTGCTGAGTGTTATTGATGGTAAAGCCTGGGCTTCCTTGCAGCAGGTAGAACTCGTTCCTGTGGAGTTACTAGAACGACGTTGGTTAGCAGTTAATCCTTGGTTTAAATTAAGTCCTAGCGCCTTTACTGCTTTAGAAACAATGGATGCCGTATTTATGCGGACAGATCCACCTGTTAATGATGCTTATCTCTATGCTACCTATATTCTCGATTATGTTGACCAAAATAAAACTTTGGTAATAAATGATCCGGCTGGGATTCGTAGCGCTAATGAGAAAATGTATGCTCTTCAGTTTAGCGAATGTATTCCCGAAACAATTGTCAGCGCTGACAAGCAAGTTATTCGCCAATTTGTCGCAGCTAAAGAAGCAACAATTCTCAAACCCTTGGGGAATAAAGCTGGGGAAGGCATTTTATTCTTACAATCAGGCGATCGCAATTTTAACTCCATTGTCGAACTTAGCACGCTCCAAGGTCAAGTTCCAGTTATGGTACAAAATTATTTACCCCAAGCCAAGGAGGGAGATAAACGGATTATCTTACTCAATGGTGAACCCATAGGTGCGCTAAATCGTCTTTCTAGTAGTAGTGATTTTCGTAATAATATGGCCACTGGTGGAACAGTGGCTCAAACCACTATTACCCCAAGAGAACAAGAAATTTGTAGCCATTTAGCCGCAAAACTCCGGCAAGATGGCTTAATTTTTGTTGGTATTGACGTAATTGGTGGCTACCTAACAGAAGTTAATGTCACAAGTCCCACAGGTATCCGGGAAATTGACCGTCTCGACGGGACTCACATAGCTCATCAGGTTATTCAATGGGTAGAAGCGAGTAAATAGGCAGGGAGCAGGGAAGAAATTTATTTACTTCCTCCTCCTGATAACTGATAATTTGTATACAGCACCTAGCCTCAACTGAGACTGTGAATTTAATGTGACATACTCTACACACTCACCTGAAAGGGAGTATGGGTTTCTCAGCGACTCTTCTTTGAAGACGTTGACTGAGCTTTAAAGCCCTATGCCCTAGGGTCTTTTGGAGATAGATTTTTGAACTTTTTTAATAGGCTGCTTTTCAGCATTTAATTGAGTTACACCTATTGATTAGAATTATATCAGATACTTGGAGAGAAACCAAGAAAGTGTTCATTCCTCATCGACTAACATTGCTGATTTCGCTAGTTAGTCAAAAAAGTCACTCGCGCCTATTCATCTCATCACTTCCCTATCGGTTAGATGAGAGGCTTCTACTATTTAAGCTAAAATCTCATATTCACAATCAATTAATTTCTTGGTGGTGTCCGTCGTCTTTGCAGAAAATCGGGAATATCCAAAGAGGGTTTTTCTTTTGGTGGTTCTACAGATGGAGTGGGGTTATTAACAGGTTGTTGTAGTGGTGTAGGTCTTCTAGTGGTAGTAGTAGTGGTGGGAATAGGAGTGACAACTCTAGGAGTAACAGTAGTTTGTGCAGATGGAGGTTGGATATCACCTGTAAATCCAGTCGCAATCACAGTAATTCTGACTTCTCCTTGGAGTCTGTCATCAATTACCGCTCCAAAAATAATATTGGCATTAGGATCAACCACTTCATAGATTGTTTCCGCCGCAGCATTAACTTCATGCAGGGTTAGATCACTACCACCAGTAATATTAAATACAACTCCTCTAGCTCCTTCAATAGAACATTCCAATAAAGGTGAAGAAATGGCGGCAATTGCGGCTTCTCTGGCTCTAGATTTACCCGAACTCACACCAATTCCCATCAAAGCTGATCCTGCATCTGCCATCACAGCCCGCACATCAGCAAAGTCAACGTTGACCAATCCAGGAATAGTAATAATATCAGAAATTCCTTGTACACCTTGACGCAACACATCATCAGCATAGCGAAAAGCTTCTTGCACAGGAGTTTGCTCAGGAATGACTTCCAACAGCTTATTATTGGGAATAATAATTAAGGTATCCACCCGACTTTTCAAGCCTTCAATTCCTTGTTCCGCTTGGCTAGTGCGTCTGCGTCCCTCAAAAATAAATGGTCGAGTCACTACACCAACGGTGAGAGCGCCCATTTCCTTGGCTATTTCTGCCACAATTGGGGCGGCACCTGTACCTGTACCACCACCCATACCAGCGGTAATAAATACTAGATCCGCACCTTCTAAAGCTGTGGCAATTTCATCACGAGATTCTTCCGCCGCTTTTTGACCAATAGCAGGATTTCCCCCTGCACCCAAGCCTCTAGTTAGTTTCTGCCCAATTTGCAAGCGACTAGGAGCGCCCGCTAAAGTCAGAGCTTGAGCATCAGTATTAATTGACCAAAACTCAACACCGGATACATCAGACTCAATCATGCGGTTGACAGCATTACCACCACCACCACCCACACCAATTACTTTGATGTTGGCAACACGGCCTGGCACAATTTCACCAATACCGCTATTTTCGAGAGAAATTCTCTTGCCATCTTTACCTTGAGCAAAGTTCATTCCAGAATTATTAAAGGGATTGCTTGAGTTAACTGCCAGAGAAAACCCTGGTTGTCCGGGATTTTGAGAGTTATAAATCAGCCCTTGGTTATTATCAAGTGTCATTGGATTTGTGAAAAGGTAGATAAACGACTTTTTGCGGTGTGATTCACCTAAGAGTCAAATAATTGCCAAAATAAATTTTGGCACGCTATTTTATTTTTTTACTATTCCCTAGCCTACATGATGGCAGGTGAGATGTGGCAATTTGTCCATGAGAGAGGTATAAAACCTCAGTTGCAGAATCAGATATCCAGCCTGGTGCCTTCTAACTCTTTCTCCTTTGGGATTGTTGATTAGCTGTACAGTTTATGATACTAGCTGCTCATGTTGCTGACTCCCCCCTATTCTTTTTAAGAATAGTTCTAAAAACTATAGACATTTATTTATCGCATTTTCTTTGTCAGCAGCAGATCACTTCAACAATAGCGTTAACTAAACTCCTGGGCAGATCCCACTATAACAACCCTATCTTTGGGCAAAAAGCTGTGATGACTGGTTGATATAAAATATTCAACTGGTTATTAACTGTTTGATAGAGCTTAAGCTTAGTCCTAGTAATAAGTTTTAATAACCTCCTGAATTTTTTTAGAATATTTTTTAGTTATTAATTTTACAACCCTTAGCATGATCTTTTAACTAACGGTTAAAAAATTCTATATCTATATGTATAATATATACCTAATTTACAAAAATATAAAATTAGCAACTCAAGTTACTAATTTAAAAGATTTGCCTATTCAGCTAGACAAAGGCCGAAGGGAGTAGAAAGAAAAAATGTTGAACTTCAACGGATTGGTGTTTTGTGCAGTGGCTCTGATTTCTTAATAACTAAGCCTGGATTTTTTTGATTCATTTGTACTAATGGAACGGCGGGATTTTTAATATCAATGTAATCTATATTACTAGGATTAACTTCATTCGGTAAACGGCGCATTTGTACAAGTGCTTGAATTTGCTCAGGTAATCTATTGCTAAGGCTGCCTAAATGCACAATTCCTAATTCAGTTTTCAAAATTAAATTTGTAGGATCTTGAAAATTAATTTCTGTCACCTTTAGAGAACTGTGACTGATAGCTTCATAAAGTTGAGTCCAGAATGGCTTGTATTGTGCGATCGCACCAATTACTATGAGTCGAGGTAACTTTGCTTTGGGGTTAATGGAGATATACCTTGATAAAGGCATCCACACGCCACTAGCATCCAGTAAACCTAGTTCATTTTGTTGATTAGCCATACCGCTATTTTGCAAACAAGACTTAACCTCAGAAGGCTTACCCGTGAATGAAGGAGTCAGAACACAACTGGTTATCCTTTGATTTTTGGTTATTTGGGCGATCGCTACTGGTACTCGTTCCTGGATTTCAATAATTAAACCAGGAGGTAATAACCGCCGTCTAACCGTAGCTTGGGCAATGTTCGGTTGTTTTCTTAAAGAATCAGCAATTAGGGAAGGTTCAATCCGCCATAAAGACTGGGGAGATGACAACCCTAACAATGAATAAATATCCTTTTGGGTCAAAACTTGACCACCAGATTTGATCACTATTTGCCCCGAATCCTTTAACACCCACATTGGTTGAATTGCTACCCAGAACAAAACCGAGGCCAATCCAGTGACAGCCAGCGTCCGCCAAATAGCCTGAAGAATTTTGAGTTGTCGCTGCCGACGTAATTTTTGGCGGCGTTGAGCTAAATTTGTCCGAGAAACTGATAATATCCCAGCCATTGTTTTCCTCTTGTAAATATCAGTCCAATTTATTCTGGATATTAAATTCGCTTATCTAGCAATTAAATTTAGCTAACATCATGGGTATTATGGAGAAAATTAGCTTTTAACAATAGTACCCAACGCATTGTAAATTCGGTAAAACTTTCCCACCTCATAAATTTACTGTTGATGGTGATGCTTTCACCATCAAATCCAAAAATATTTAATTTGTTAATTTTAAATATTGAACTATTCTGACGAGTTATCAATTTTGAAAACATCATGAGTATAGCTGGTAAGAGCATCCTCATCAGTAACTTCCTCAGACAAATTTACCAATAACGCCTGTACTCGCATTCGGGCAATATAAGGCCAACCCCCCTCAGACTCAATATCTCTGAGCAGCGAGTATAATCTTTGGCGATTATCAGGCAAATTTTCTTGAAACACTCCATCTCGAATTTCTTTGTGCAACTTTTCTAAATGACGTAACAAAGCCAGTAGAGAAATTATATCTCCACCGCAAGTTTGAGCTACATCTTTAACCGCACCAGAAATCGCTTGTAGCTGGCAGGACAAATCCCCAGATGTCCAATTTTGATCATGGTTCATGGAACGTTTTACTCCATAAAACTAATACGATACTGGAAAAGTCCCTAAATTGATCAATAACAGAGTCAGATATCTTCAGATATAACGGTATGCACTGGAATGAGGAAGAAAAATTAGGTCAAAAGCCACCAGATAGCACTCAAGTTTCAATCCTGGCTCCTTCTTTCTAATTCCTGGCTTCTGCTATGTAACTTTTTAACTATTCTCAGGTAACAAGAATCCTTGATGGTAAGGTAGAGAAGGCTTTTCCCTGATTTGTGCTGGATGACAGCAGAATTTAACCACTAGAGTGCTTTGATTTTGAGTTAAAAAAAATCGTATGATCTGGCTAATTTCCCTATCCAAACACTTTTGATGTATGTACTGACAACACATACATCATCCAGAATGGATGCGGTTCGCTGCTTAGTCTATGGTTTGAATTCCAGGCTCAGAAACGCAATGCGTTTAAGTGCGTTCAGTAAAGCAGTTTGACAACTTAGATATTAATTTTTGAGATTGAGGTTAACCATGAGGTATCGCGCTTTAATTGTTGCTTTCTTTGCTCTATGCTTAGGGCTAATCACAGCTTGTAGTGATGCACCTTCTGCCAGCGTCAGTGATGTCCTCACCTACGAACAAATTCGCGGCACAGGGTTGGCTAACAAATGCCCCCAACTGACAGAAACTAGTCGTGGTTCAATTACTGTTGATCCTAATGTGACATACAGCATCAAAGAACTTTGTTTAGAACCAACCAGTTTCTTTGTCAAAGAAGAACCTGCTAACAAACGTCAAAAAGCAGAATTTGTATCTGGTAAAGTTATGACCAGATATACTTCTACCATTGACCAAGTACAAGGTCAGCTAACTAGCAATCCAGATCATAGCTTGACTTTTACGGAAGAAGATGGTCTTGATTTTCAAGCTATCACCGTTAAACTTCCTGGTGGTGAATTAGTACCTTTCTTGTTTACCATCAAAAGCTTGGTTGCACAAACACAACCTAATTTAACTAGCATTAACACATCCACTGACTTTGAAGGAACTTTTAAAGTCCCTTCCTATCGTGGTGCAGCTTTCTTAGATCCTAAAGGTCGTGGTGTTGTTAGTGGCTATGACAATGCTGTAGCTTTACCAGCCGGATCTGATAATGAAGATCTAACTCGTACTAATGTCAAGCGGGCAGAAATCCTCAAAGGTAAAATTTCCTTGCAAGTAGCCAAAGTAGATAGCGCTTCTGGTGAAATAGCTGGGACTTTTGAAAGTGAACAACCTTCTGATACCGATTTAGGTGCAGGTGAACCTAAAGAAGTGAAGATTCGTGGTTTATTCTACGGTCGAATTGAGCCTCGCGCCTAAATATTGATACAACCTCATGGGAGTTTAAATCCATAAGTATTTTGGTAATTTAGTAATCTAATATACCTCCATGAGTTTGGGAATGAACAAAAATTCAGCAGTCACGAAAATTTATTTGTGGCAATGCCTTAACCAAGATGCACTCTGCTGGTAATCTGCATCTTGGTTTTTTTTGGAAAACTAGGGTTGTTTAATTTCCACGTAAATTTACTGATTTAAAATTTTATTTTTTTTTGCTGAAAAGTTGGAGATGAATTTAATTATTTAATTACGTAATATTACTCATTCAATCCAGAGAAGACAGCAGATAAACAAAAATAATCGCAGCCCAAAGCTTGATCCTCATCAACTATTGCCAATTCTCAAGACCTATAAGTAAATCTCATGGTTAATTAGTTAAATTAGGCGCAATCCCGGTTTAATATTAGATTGCTAATTGTATATTTTAAGTTTATGACAGTTGTTTAATAAATTAGGAAGTATACTCAACTAATTTGAGTAAAAAAATATCAGGACAATCTTGCCATTGCTAATTGTATTGTGCAAAGCATTTACGGCGATTTTGTCTGGACAAGATTTTTCTGTGATGTAGAACTTGTCACCATTCAGCCAAGAGCAGAAATAGTGGCTATTTTCAAAAGCGATTATATACCAAATATACTTGTTTAAGAACCAAAGTGTTATGCCTAATAAAACTACTGACGAAACATCTACTAACAAACTGAAACATGAAAATTCACAGTTGTTGCGAGAGTATCAGCGATCCCGTTCGGAAATAGTTCGCAATCAACTGGTAAAACTCAATCTTGGACTAGCCAGAAAGGAAGCCCATTATTGGATTAATCAGTGTAATGAGAGCTATGAGGATCTTCTCCAGGTAGCCTGTATGGGCTTAATTAGAGCAATTGAGAAATTTGAACTTTCTAAGGGAAATGCTTTTAGTTCCTATGCGATGCCTTATATTCGTGGTGAAATTCAACATTATCTGCGAGATAAAGGTGTAACTGTGAGAATACCCAGACGGTGGTTAGCACTCCAACAACAAGCTGTTGGGCTTTCCCGTTCTCTGTGCGAGCAATATAATCGCCCACCGACTGATAGCGAATTAGCGGCTGCATTGGCAATTTCTCTGAGTGAATGGCAGGAAATTAAATTAGCATGGATTAACCGCGCTCCGTTGAGTTTGGATGTACCTATCCAAGATGGAGAAGAAGGCTCTACTTGTTTGGGTGAGTTAGTTCCAGATAGCAAATATCGCAGTTTTCAATTAGCCCAAGAAGACAAAATTAGGTTACAACAAGCCCTGATTCAGTTAGAACAGCGGACTCGTGACGTTGTTGAGTTTGTATTTTTGTATGATTTAACCCAAAAACAAGTAGCAGTACATTTAGGCATTAGTGTTGTCACAGTTTCTCGCCAAGTTAAAAAAGGCTTAGATATGTTGAAAAAGATTATGGGTGTAGCGGAAGATTAGTGGTTTATATGGGCTAGGACTTACGCACTGTACAAATTCACCATCATGTGCATGAACGAAAATCCGTCGTTTCAGGCTTTTGGCGATTAACTTCCGATCAATAGCGGCTATCGCTCAAAAATCATCAAAAAATCATGTTAAAATACCCGAAACCCATACCCCATATTTGGTTGATCCTGTCAATGCGTAAGTCCTATAAACATTGATGTTAATGGACAGGGATGGACGGACGAGGAAGCTGCTACCGCCTTTAGTTGCCACCGAAACACAGTCGCAAATCTTAGAGAGCGATTGGTAAAAGAAGGTATAGATTCAGCATTAAACCGCAAGCCCAGTAAAATGCCGCCTCGTCAACCGATTATTCATGGAGAGGTGGAAGCAAAACTAATCGCCTTGCGTTGTGGAGAACCGCCTGCTGGTCAGGCTCGTTGGACATTGCGGTTACTGGCAGACATTGCGGTTGAGTTAGAAATTGTGCCAGCAATTAGTCACGAAACCTTGCGCCAAGTGCTAAAAAAAACGAACTCAAACGTATCCGTCTCAAGCGTCTTTATCCACAAATAGAAAATTGACAGACCACTAGGAACTGGGAAGAAAAATATTCTCCCCCGCTCCCTTCCTGTTACTTGACTCCTGACTCCTGACTCTTGACTCCTGAGTTATCTAATTGATTTAAACCCCTGGATGTAACATATCTTTGTAGTTCTGTTAAAGCTCGGTTGTAATCCAAAATTGCTTTGACGCGATTACCTTCAGAACGGGTGAGGTCATTTAATGCGTTAATTACATCAGTTTGAGTCCCGACACCGGCTTGGAATCTCAACCGCGCTAACCGCAAAGACTCTTTAGCTTGTTCTAAAGCCACATTAGAAGTTTGTACATTTTCCAAATTTGATGCTTGGGTAGAATATGCTTGTTCTACTTGAAAGCGGATTTGGTTGCGCTGTTCAGAAAACTGAGTTTCGGCGATCGCAATATTGGTCTTAGATTGGGCTGCTCTAGCTTTTGCTGCTCCCCCATCATATAAATTGAGGGTCGCTTGCACTCCCACAGAATAACCATCGCTGACGCTTGTGCCATCATCAAACTGATCTAACAAGTTATATCTGCCCACTAAGCTCACCTGGGGACCCAAAGATGCTAATGCCTGTTTTCTTTGAGCTTCACTAATATTACGCTGTGCTAAGTTCTGTTGTAGTTCAGAACGGTTTTGATAGGCTAAAATGATACTTTGCTCTAGTGGCTGTTGCCATAAACCCGCTAGTTTAACAGGATCACCTGCACTAATACTCACTGACTGAGGCAAATTCAACAGTGGTGCTAACTTGCGGCGGGCAATTTGTTGTTGAGAAAAGGCAGTAGTTAAGTCCTGTTGGGAGTTAGCTAAATTTACCTGCGATCGCAACACATCGAAACGAGTTCCCACACCAGCCCGTTCTAAAGCCACTGCATCTTTCAAACTAGCTTGAGCATTGTTTACGGCTGACTGGGAAATTCTCACATTTTCATCAGCTTGTTGCAGATCATAATATGCCTTGGCCACATTCAGACCAATTTCTTCAGATTGCCTTTCCACATCCAATTCTTGCACCCTTATCCGTTCTTCAGCCTCTTTAATCGCTGCATTACGTCTACCAGAGGTGTAAAGATCATATCTTATCTGTGCTGTACCGCTAAATGCCGTATTGGAGGGAGGATCGCCCACTAAAGGATTTGTTTTCCTAGCTTGGTCAAACTGTAGCGTAGATCCCACACTGCGACTATTAGTAACATCACCACTCAAATCTACACTGGGTAGGAAAGCGGCTTGCGCTTCGCGGAGAACTGATTTACTCCGTTGCAGTTGTAATACAGACACTTGTAAATCATTATTATTCCGTTTAGCCAGTTCCAGCGCCTGTGACAAACTAATTGTCTGAGTTCCTTGAACCTTCACTTCCTCTGCTTGGGTCGGATATAGCAGCGGATTAGGACTAGGATTCAAATCATTAGAAACATTAGGAAAATCTACGGGCTGACTTGTAGGTTGTACATTCTCCACGGTCGGAGGTGTAGGCTTTACATTCTCCGCCGGAGGTGTACTGGTTTCTGAAGTAGTAGGAACAGTTGTTTGTGCTATCCAAGTATCAGTATTTTGAGGTAAGCAGGTGTTAGAAGTAAAAAGTAAAGCCGCTTGACTCTTTGGCTGAGACTGTGGACAATTACCAGATTTTAGTAACTTTGCTACCTCTACATCACCTTGCTGATCAGAGTTACTTAAATTACTTGATTGTGGATTACTAACAGCCAGAAAATTATTATTTGATAAATCAGAAAAACCGACAAATCTACTGTGATCTTGTTTAGAAATTTTTTCTCCGTCAATGCTGAGATAATTGTCAGCAACAACTACAGGTAGACCGTGGTTGCCGATAGGCTGGATACTACCTTGACTGAGATAATTAACAGGTAATAATCCTGGGTTACTTTTAACGTTACTTTTGGGCTGTAGGCTATTGTCTGTTAATGAATTCCCACTATTAGTAGAAATTAACACACTAGGAGAAGACGTTAGCTGTAACTGACTTACTTGAATAACATTAGCCCAAGCGGGCTGAGTTGTTAATACTGCTGCTGTCACACCAGGTAAGAAACAATGGAATAATTGCTGTCCTTTCACCGCATCCCCTCACACAAAAAATATTAATTTAGCGGCAGAATACTTGTCTTCACCACAAAATATAGCACGATCTAGAGATTTAAGCAGAAATATCGGACTATACCCTGTGTTAAACATCCGAACTCGGGTTGTCTTCAAAACGTTTGACAATCCGAGAAAGTTCTGCTTTTTCGTTTATAGTAACGCGGTTAGGCGCACCACTAATAATTCGCTCATAGTTACGGAATGAATCTTTAATATCAGGACCATCTGCCGTAATATTATATTCACGAATTCCCTTATCGTGCCATGAGCCGCGCATTTTAAATACGTTAATTGCCCGTGACATTTCTCCCCGAATTTCTACATATTGTAACATCAAAATTGTGTCTGTAATCGTAGAAATGTGGGAGTCAGTAATGGAATTAGAACCCAGAAATTGATCTGTAGTATTGGTAAAGAAACCAGTAATTTCTTCTTGTTTAGCATAACCTGTCACCCCAATTACAAATTGACGAAAAGCATTATTACTAACGCCTCTAGCCATTGCGGAAAGTGAATCAATGGCAATGCGAGCAGGTTTGAAATGGGAGATTTCTGATTTAATAATTTGTAAGTGATCTTCTAAACCAGTGGATTCAGGATAGGTACAAATGATTTTCAGTAATCCTTGATGTTCTAATTCTTCAAAATCAATTCCCCAGGAAGAAGCATTCCGGGAAAGTTGGGCGCGAGATTCTTCATAAGCAAATAATATGGCTCGTTCACCATTAATACAGCCATCTTGAATAAACTTACTCACTAATAAAGTTTTCCCAGTTCCTGTAGCTCCTGTGGCTAAAATAATCGAATCTTTAAAGAAACCACCACCACACATTTCATCAAGAATTTTCACTCCAGAAGATACGCGCACATTAGAAGATCGTTGTGTTAAACGCATTGCTCCCAAGGGGAATATATTGACTCCTTCATTGGTAATTGTGAAGGGATATTCGCCTTTCATGTGAGTTGTTCCCCGTAACTTGAGGATTTCAATAGTTCGGCGGCGACGTTCTCCTTCTAAGACGTTACGAGCAATTATTACATTATCAGAAACAAATTCTTCAACTCCAAAAGATGCTACTGGTCCATATTCTTCACCCCGTTCAGTGGTAATGATGGTGGTGACATTCAATAGTTTCAGCCGTGCTACTAACCGAAAAATTTCTCGCCGGACTACTCCTATCGCTTCATATTGTTGAAATATGGCGGTCATGGAATCAATGGAAACCCGTTTAGCTTTATATTTACGAATGGCATATTGTAAACGTTCAATCAGGGCTGATAAATCAAAATTACCTACGATATCTTGACCTTCAGGATCAGGAGATGCGTCGAGAATAAATAATTTACCTTCATCAATTAAACCTTGTAAATTCCAATCAAAAATATGGGCATTTTTAATAATGTCACTGGGTGATTCTTCAAATGTGACAAATACTCCTGGTTCGTCGAAGTAAGTGATGCCATTATAAAGAAATTGCAGTGATAATAAAGTTTTGCCAGTTCCTGAAGTTCCACTAATTAAAGTAGTTCTACCAACAGGTAAACCGCCATGACTAATATCGTCAAAGCCCTCGATCATCGTGCGAATTTTTTCGACACCAATAGGTATTTTTTTGGGTTCAGGTTGCTCTTTTTTATTCATGGTTTGTCTAATATGGATATTCACCCCAGGTTTTTAAAATCAAGAAAGTTTTTAATTATTTTTAATAACTAAATAAATATACCAAATTGCAGGTAAAAATAATTCCCGAATTTTCATCAAAGAATGGCTAACACCACGGCTTTACTCTTGCCTCCTGCATTTTGTGTTATTCTTTCCCATATTCTTCACTCAATTCTTCATACAGCAGATCCAACCCAATTAATACTCTTTCTCTATCTGTTAAATCACCAATAATTTTTCGCACAGGTGGGGGCAGAATTTTTGATAGTGTTGGTGTGGCGAGTATTTTATCCTCTTCGGCCAACTGGGGGTTTTTCAGGACATCAATTACTTTTAAAGCATAAACTCCTTTAAATTCTTCTTCTAAGATATTTTTGAGGGTTTTTAAAGCCCGCATTGAATTAGGGGTATTTCCTGCTACATATAGCTTGAGAACATAGGTCTTTTTAGCTTCATTCATACAATATAAACTCCTAAAAACATAGAGGTGAAAGACCAAAAGCCGTATTCTTTACATACACAATCAAGCATTAATTCATCATGAATGCAAATGCAAATTCTACTTTGGAATATTCAACGGAATTTTAGCAACAGAACAGCGATAAATTTCACAAAGATGTGCCAAAATATCTATTAAGGTTAAACGGTAATCGAGCAATGTTTCATCACTTCTGCCTTCCATCCTTAATTGCTTAGAAAATTCATCAATGACTTCCATATGCATTTCTATAATTTGTGGTATGGGAATACCTGTATAAAATAGGGTATTAACAAATTTATCAAGTTTTTCTGGTAGTGTTTTGTCACTGATAAAATAATTGATAATTATTTGACGGTAATCTGATTTAAGTGATTTTAAAATTTCCTGTTTTTCGATAGCAGCCATGTCCTGAAAATTTTGTGTCTTTTTTTCCTGGCTAACTGCAAAGAAATAATTATCTTTTTGATCTGGGTTTTGTGGCTGACAATGGGGCAAATAGTGTATTTGACAAAGTATAGGTTGCCAGTAACATTGAGTGATTAATTTCTCAAGGAAGTTCCATATTTGAGCAATTAAACTTTTGTGCCTCTCTTCTACAAATGGTCTATCGAGAATTTGTTTTATATTTGTTTGTAAAAGCAATATAGGTAATAACATCTACTATTTATAGATCATGAATTTTTGAAAGTGCAATACACTGTCACGCAATCAATTATACATAGCGGGGCTAAGTAGTATAACTGATAAATTCTTTGATGGCTCATTGCATTGAGAGAGAGTCATGGCTAATGGATAATGTGTATGAGGATATCCGACGACAGATAGATGACATTATTTCACTTATTGATAAGATACTTAAACGAACTTAAAGAATTGTCGCATTTTAAATCATTATAATTCCTCAAGGTTCTAAAGCGAATCTTTAGAGCCATAATTATTGTTGTAGTTGTCACCCTAGAAAATGATGATTTCCAATACCAGTAGCTTTTCTGGTAAATATGGTTACTTGCTCTGGATAGAAACTCACATATTGGATCACAAGGGTAAAAATTATTAGTGATTGACTTCGAGACAATGTATGTCCATGACGGAGTGTGACCACAAGCTATAGCTAAATAGCTAGTTTGAAGAGGTCTGTCAATTGTCACCAGAATCGCTGATAGCGTCGCCCATTTTCAATATTCCTGGAGGATATTGCTTCAGGCTTGAAAACTATCTAAACCAAGTGCTGATGGTAATGCTGAAGTTGATCACAAGCAGAAAGACCACCGAGGACTTATTTTAATGCTACAGTACCCACTTGATGAATTTATAGTAACTGTACCAATGTGCTGGGAAACGAATACTCTGGCAGCAGTGCTGGATATTTTTGTCGAAGAACAGTGCGATCGCTTGGTAATAGTTAATTCCCAACAATGCCCAATTGGTGTATTGTATTCTGCTCGATTACTGCCACAATTCTTAGCCGCAGATGCTGATAACCACATCTTGAATTTGCATTTGCAACAACCACTCTCACAGGTGGATAAATCCCTCATAGCACCAATACAGACCATACCAGCCGCAGCAAATCTGGAAAAATTTAGTTTATTTCTCAAAGATCAAGAAGCACAACAAAAAAGTAACTTAGATTGGGCGCTAGTTGATTCAGATGGTAAATATTTAGGAATCCTAAATACTTTAAGCCTATTAATATTGTTAGCTCAGAAGAAAATTTCCATTAGTTTAACCAAAGCAGAAGAAAGTCACAAATATGTGACAAACACCAAAACTTCTCCACACCAAAAAAACATCAAAGATACAGCCAATAAATGCCAGCCAAAAATACACAAGTCTATAGTCCACTTATTAGCTAGATTGCCCTGGCCAATGATGTTACAAACTAGTCAAGGCGAAGTAGTTATGCAAAACCTCCCTTGGTGGCAACAACTAGGAACATCAAAAGATCCTGAAGGCATTAGAAAACAGGTAGAGACTATACTTACTCCAAAATATATTTATACCAATCCTCAAGAAAATCAGAAAACCGATACTTTCACGACGCACAAACACAGTATCTCACCGACAGTTTTTTCTCCTGACTCACCATCAGCTTTCCCTTTTTTGCAAGAACTATCTCTGCCGATAAATGACGGTTCTAACCACTGTGTTTTCGATAAGAAATTGGGTATTTGTACTTGTGTGGTGGAAATTAAAACTGGTCAGGAACGAGTTTGGGAATTTGCAAAAATTCCTTTAGATAGTAACGAGTTAAAAGTTTGGGTTTCGGAGTCAGAATTACCAAAAAATTCAGAAGAACTATGGTTAATATTAGCCACAGATGTAACTGAACAACAACAACTTTGCAAAGAGTTGGCAGCAAAAAATACCGATTTGATTCAACTCAATCGCTTAAAAGATGAATTTTTAGCTTGCATTAGTCATGAATTAAAAACACCGTTAACAGCAGTTTTAGGACTATCTCGCCTTCTGGTAGATCAACAGTTGGGACAATTAAATGAGCGTCAAGCTCGTTATGCTGGATTAATTCATCAAAGTGGTAGACATTTGATGAGTGTGGTGAATGATATTTTAGATTTAACGCGAATGGAAACGGGACAGATGGAACTTACCCTCACCCCGGTACAAATTCAAGTAGTATGTGAACGGGCTTTCTCAGACGTTAAAAACATTTATCATCAAACTCACAAAACTAAACAATCATCCCCAGCAGAAAATCAAAATTCATCTAATTCTAATCACCAATTTAGCCTAGTAATTGAACCAGGTTTAGAAGAAATGGTCGCAGATGAATTACGCTTGCGACAGATGTTAGTACATTTACTTTCTAATGCCTTTAAATTCACGGAAATATCTGGGGAAATTGGTTTATGGGTTAGCCGTTGGGAAGGCTGGATTGCCTTTACTATTTGGGATACAGGGATTGGAATTCCTGAACAACAACAACATTTAATCTTTCAAAAATTCCAGCAATTAGAAAACCCACTCACTCGTCAGTTTGAAGGAACGGGTTTAGGATTAGTATTAACTAGAGCTTTGGCTCGTTTACATGGTGGAGATGTCAGTTTCTTATCTCGTGAGGGGAAAGGGAGTCAGTTTACTTTGCTTTTACCTCCAAGTCCACCAAAAGCCAGTTTTAATGAGTCTGAAGACATAGCGACCAAGAGGGAAATAGGCAATATCATCAATTCTTCTCCTCAAAACCTCAATAGTTCTTCCCAAAGACTGGTGTTAGTAGTGGAAGCAGTAGCTCAATATATTGAAGAATTAACTGAACAACTTAAAGGTTTAGGTTATCGTGTTGTTATTGCTAGATCAGGAACAGAGGCACTAGAAAAAGCTCGACGTTTGCAACCAAAGGCAATATTTTTAAATCCTTTACTACCTTTACTTTCTGGTTGGGACGTAATGACTTTACTAAAATCTGATGTTTTAACTCGTCATATTCATGTTATTGTCACAGCCACAGCGGCCGAAAAGGAACAAGCATTTAATAAACAGGCTGATAGTTTTTTGAGTTTACCAATTAAGCATCAAGCGTTGGCATCATTGTTAGAAAAAATATCAACAACAACTGAATTTAAGAATTCAGTGATGGAAAATCATCAGATCAATTCTCAAAATATTCCTTTGCGAATTCTCAGGTTAGTAAATCCGGAAATAGAGGCTATTAATCTCTACCCTTCTCTGCGAGAACATCGAGTTATTGAAGTAGATGATTTAGATCAAGCAGATTTATTAGCGCGAGTTTGGCAGTTTGATGTAATTTTACTAGATATGGAAATTTCTACTGCTCGCACTTATTTAGAACAATTAACAAAACATCAAAGATTGGCAACTTTACCATTGGTAACTTGTGATGTTGCGACTACTTTAGCTGCTTCCCAAATACCAGGATTGTCTGTATTTCCTTGTTTAAGTCCCTTAACACAGAAAAATAATCATCAAAATTATCAACAAGATGCTTTATCATCTGTATTACAAATTGCTGCTGGTATTTGTTGTCCAATAAATATTTTAGTTGTAGATATAAGTATGCTGAGTGATTTATCCACGGTAAAACGCAAACCACTTAAAGATTATCAGTCAGTCAAAAGTTCTTTTGTTAATTTTGAAGATGAGCAAATTAATCGAGGATATGAGTGGTTTCAAGCTTTAATTCAATACTTACAAACTGCTGGTTTTAGAGCTTCTATTGCCGGTTGTTGGTCGGAAGTTGTCCAACAAGTCAGTCATCAAAGTGTTGATTTACTTTTGATTTGCTTGAACGAGACGGCAATGAATAAGGAAGTACAAAAAGCTATTGAATCATTAGGGAATTTACCATTTAATTTGCCGCCAATTTTGGTACTTGACCAGAAATTCAATGAACCCAATTATGAAAATGTAACAAAATCTCGGAAACAACGATATACATCTTCTGTAGAAACTGCGGTTCGGGGAATTGCTACCCAGATATTACCCCGTTCGATTTCAATGGAGGAACTATTAATTCAGATTAATCAATCTTTAGCAAATTAGACTATGATTTATTTGATTTATTTGATTCATTTGATTCATTTGATTATGATGATGAAAATAATCCTCACAATGACCAATCATCACATAAATGACATAAATCACATCAATCAAAAAAATCATAGTTTAAGATGATTATGATGATGAAAATAATCCTCACAATGACCAATCATCACATAAATCACATAAATCACATCAATCAAAAAAATCATAGTTTAAGATGATTGTGATGATGGAAATAATCCTCACAACAATCAATCATCACATAAATCACATCAATCAAAAGAATCATAGTTTAAGATGATTATGATGATGGAAATAATCCTCACAACAATCAATCATCACATAAATCACATCAATCAAAAGAATCATAGTTTAAGATGATTGTGATGATGAAAATAATCCTCACAATGACCAATCATCACATAAATCACATCAATCAAAAAAATCATAGTTTAAGATGATTATGATGATTTTATGTAATAATCACTTCAATCACAACAATCAATCATCACATAAATCACATCAATCAAAAAAATCATAGTTTAAGACAAGTTATCTCGTTTAGCTGTTTTCAAAGGAATGCGAATGAGATGATAAGCGCCTTTGGTGGCTAAGTTTTTGTAAGTATCAGGTGGTAAATCCATTTCCTGAAATTTTCCCTGTTCAACTAAGATTAACAATGATGGTGGTCTGTTTTCTTGTGATGATTGCTTTTGAATATATTCAAGAGCTTGTTGAGAAAATTTAATGTAATTAACGTTTTTGTGCGTGTAGAAAGTCACGGTAGGTTTTTTGAACCCAACCATAATTAATTCTTCATTGGGTTGTTTTGATTCAACAACTAAGGCTGATAATTCTCTCAGAGGTAGTTGACGCTGTTGGTCCATAATCAAAACAGCAGGCATTAAGGAAATAGCAATAAAGGCTATAAATCCTAATAAATTAATTGTAATTATCTGTTGATAACGGTGACTTAATATTAAGATAGCCGAAGTAACTGTAGATAGTAACCAAATTATTCCCGCAAATTTGAGGATTCCTGATTTCTCCATTTGTACGTATAATTCAGGAGCAGCAGGATCAGGCCCAGCAATTTGGGTAAGATTAAAGAGGGCAATGGAAATAACTGTTAGAAAAGCTAAGTTTACCCAAGCACTGATGCGTAAAAATTTGGGAGGAGTCGGAGTTTGTGAATTGGGGAAAAGATCACTCCAAAATAATGCCACAAGAATAGCTGCTGCTGGCATTAAGGGTAATACATAACTGGGTAATTTGGTAACAGAAATTGTGAAAAATCCAAATACACCCAAAAACCATAAACAGACAAATAAACCTAATTGTTGAGAGCGTTCTTGCTTTAACCACTGCGATCGCTGCAAAAGATTTATTCTAACTAGAGCCGCAGGGATGTACACTGAATATGGTGCAAAGCCCAACAAAACGACTAAAAAGTAAAAATACCAAGGGGCTGAATGGCCATTAACAACTTCGGTAAAACGGTCTATATTGTGATAGATAAAAAAGGCATTAATAAAATTCCAGCCGTTGCGCCAAGTTACCAAAACATACCAAGGAAGTGAGATAACTAAAACTATCCCCATTCCCAAAATCGGCTGCATTTCTCGCCATAGTTCCCAAAATTTCCCCACATACAAGGCAAAAGCAATCATAATTAGTCCTGGTAAGACAATGCCTACAGGACCTTTAGTTAATATTGCCCCAGCAATTAAGACATAACTTGCTAAATACCATTTATTGGGAAGTCGCCAATTAGCAGTGACGATTGGGGAATTATTCTGAGCATATCCCAGGAAAAAACATAATAAAGTTGAACCTATACAGCCGTTGAGTAACATATCAGAAACCCCGGCTCTGCCCCAAACAATCATTTCTGCGTTGAGTGCCATTAAAGCAGCGGCAATGGCGGCTGTAAAGTAACGTCTAGGCAAATTAGTAACTTGTTCTAATTCATCTTTTTTGGCAAAGTACCACTGCACAGTGTAAAATGCCAAAGCAATTACGCCCATTGCTGCCAATGCTGAAGGGATACGCACAGCCCATTCATTTACTCCCATAATAGAGTAAGCGATCGCTTGACACCAATAAATTAAAGCAGGTTTATCAAAGCGAGTTTCACCATTAAAAAACGGCGTAATCCAATCACCAGTTACCAGCATTTGTCGGGAAGCTTCCGCAAACAGCGGCTCAGTCTCATCAATTAAGCCCACATTACCCAAATTCCAGCCAAAAGCTATCCAACCAATTACCAATAACCACAGGGACGAAACAGCCACAGCTAGCACTGGACGCTGTTCTAAATTATTCAACCACTTATCCACCACTTGCCAAGAAACACTCAATTTTATACTCATGAATTCATACTTAAAGACACTGAAATCGCGTCCTGCCAATACACAATAGTTTACAATTCAAAAAAACTCCTGAACTCCTTCCTTCTTCCTTCTTCCTTCTTCCTTCTTCCTTCTTCCTTCTTCCTTCTTCCTTCTTCCTTCTTCCTCCTGAACTCCTGACTCCTGAACTCCTGAACTCCTGAACTCCTGAACTCCTGACTCCTGAACTCCTGACTCCTGACTCCTGAACTCCTGACTTCTCCAATATCACCTATTTTTTGACACTCCCCGGTCTAAAGACGCGGGGATTCTTTAATCAAAGACATGACTTGCTCAGACAGGATCTCTCCAGCCTGAGTAGAGGACTCA
>NZ_LJOQ01000012.1:3574-5332 GCF_001672255.1 Anabaena sp. AL09 | reverse complement strand
TAACGCAGTTCAGCCCAATTTAATGTCAGCGCATCACATTCATTGCTGGTAAGGATTTTGGCGATAGCGAAGCGCTCCGTAGGAATCGCATTCAAAGATTGCCTCATCGCCGAACGAGAACCGGGGGATAGAGAAGAGAGATAGACAGCAGCGGGGTGTTGAGTTAGGGGGGTGGGTGCAGTCAAAGCTAGGGAATTGACAATAGTTATTTCACCAATTTTCGGGGATTCATTCATTTACTTATCCGAAGTGCGCTTCTAGCTAGTTATATTCTGATAAGTAATATTGTAATTTGACCTTTTCCCTCAAGAAAATTTATTTGGTGTTGATGGGGCGATTTCTGTGGGGGGCTTGGCGATTCCTAGGAGCGCTTGGCGATCGCCCTCTATAAAAATTTCCCCTAAGAAAATTCTGCACGGTGTTCTCAATTCCGGTTTTCCCCAATCAAGTCGTTTTCCCTCAAGAAAATTTGGTGTTGAAGGGTGTGGTGTTTGTGTCAGTGCAAAGCAATGATAGTAACTTTCGGATTAATGCTAAGATTTTTATCATTTTGATACTGATATGATTACATAATCCTTTATGCTAGTTAAGGTTTTTTTAAGCACGTAACCTAAAATGACTAACGATAAGACTACGGAATTACCTCTTTGGGTGCAAGATAGAGAAAAAGTCCTTACTCATGATCAAGGGGTAGCATGGAGAGAAGGGAATAAGCCAGATTATTCCTACACCAATGAATTTCTGCACAAAGAAAGTAAATTCAATCATCCAGAAGGCTCATTAGAAGCGATCGCTCAAAATCTAGTGCGGACATTTGAGATGGAAGCTTCTTATAAACTGAATCCTCAGCAGTGGATTTCTATTGTTGCTGATAAGTTTAGAATGAGTAGTAATGGAGGACAAAAATATACTGCTGAAGAAGTTGTTAAGCAAGGAACTTATAACTTGTTTATAGTTGAAAATGAGCATTATTGTCCAGCCGCAGAAACTTTTGAATCATCCTATGAACTATTTCATAATGCTTTTCCCAAGGGTTTTTTATGGGAATTAACAGAAGTGCTTTCTAGTCCCCCTAATGTTAGCTTCAAATGGCGACATTGGGGAACATTTACGGGTACTTACAAAGAATATGTACCCACAGGAGAAACAATAGAGATCACGGGTATGAGTATTGCTCGTGTAACTGAAGATTTAAAGATTGAATCTTTAGAGCATTATTTTGATAATAATGCCTTTTTGCAAAAGTTAACTGCTGGTGGTTGTCCCTTTCATTCTTAAATAGAGTCCAGTTTTATAGGGTGTATTAGTAAGTTAATACACCCGCGCTTGCTTTTCTAGAGGGGTACACCATAGGCATTGCTACGGAAAAGTCGCTTATTTGAGATTTCCCCCAAGAAAATTTAGCAGTGGTTTTCAATCCTGGTTTTCCCCAGTCTGATTATTTTCCCTCAAGAAAATTCAACGATTCTCAAACCCCGACAAATCAAACAGCGACAATTGCCCCACAGAAATATTGCCCTTACCTCCTCTATGGTATCCAAGATGACATCCACTACAGAGGCAAATTAGGTTCTCAACCCTGTTATCAGCAGGATTCATGTTGTGGTGGTGAACTTGTAGATTATAGGCACGGGGTTTAATATTCTCAGCAGGTTTTTCACCAGGACGTAAGCAAACACGCCCACATTTTTGACAACACCAATTAGCTTTTTCCTTGATAGATTTAGCCAGTTCTTTCCAGTGCTTCGGGTATCCCAT
>NZ_LJOQ01000012.1:0-3506 GCF_001672255.1 Anabaena sp. AL09 | reverse complement strand
GACAATGATATAATAGATGTCGTGGTTTAAATCCGACCAAAGTACAATGAACAAAAAAGAAGCCGCAGCATATTTAGGTTGTAGTGAAAGAGCCATAGAGCGATATGTGAAAGACGGTAAAATATCTTGCAGCTATGAAAAAGGTAAAACCCGCACTGTAGCAGTATTTACGCAATCAGAACTAGATAAAATTAAATATCAATCGGAGTCCGTAACACCAGCTTATGAAACAATACCAGAACCACGACAAACCGCGACATTAGACGAGAATGAGCTAACAATATACCATGATGAACCTGTCGGGGTTGTCGAGGTTGGCGATATTTCCAAGCTATCGGCAATGGTGGAATTGCTTCTAGTTGGCCAACAACTAAAGGCCAGCGACAAACTGGTATTAACTGTTGATGAGTGCCATCAACTAACAGGATTCCCAAGGGAAATGCTTAAAGAAGCGATCGCTAATGGTCAATTATCAGCTAAGAAAATTGGTAGATCATGGCGGGTAAAAAGAAGCTGCTTAGATGCTTATATAGATGACGTATTATAATGCCGACAAACCACGACAATAGCAAAGTAAAAGCTGGCGATATGCGATGACTACAGCAGACGAAGCCATTACTAAGCTGTCGGGGTTGTCGTAATTATTGTGAGAGAATCAATAAATTAGTAAAAAGTTAAGAAAATACTATGGATAGGATGTTAAAAGTTTGTAGTCAATGTCAGCATGAACATTACTTTGAGGACTTTTGCCCTGGCAATTGTGACAACTGCAATTCTCCGTTAGTTGGTAATGCTTACCCAGTTAAATTATTAGATCAAGTTACTCAAGCAATAGATATTATTAGCAATCGGCTTGATTATAACTTTGATGAAGCATTAAATTATCTTTTTAAAGTATTGGCAGCACCTCAAGTTAGTGAAAACTTATTAAACGATCCAAGTATTTGGAAAATCTTGCAACCTCCAAAATAGTACACTAATTATAATTTTCATTAATTCTAATAGATGTATAAAAATTTCCCGTACAATCAATGGCGGCGTGTACAGCGTCGCTTTTTTTATATAATTTTATTGTACAATCACTGATACACAAATTAACACTTGTATAGTAAAATAGTACAAATTATTCTTTACAAAACTATGACTAGTACACCTTTAGAGCCAAGTTTGAAGGATAGAGTCTTTGAAATTTGTGAAAACCTATATAAAAATTCAGAAAAAATTACCCGTAAAAAGGTACGAGATGTACTAGGCGGGGGAAGTTATGAGTACATTTCGCCATTGGTGACAGAGTGGAAAAACCTTAATTCTGTACAGAACCAAGAAATTGAAGGTACAGAAACAGAGGAACAATCTAATATTGTTGTTTCCCAAGATCCATCAATTGAACAAGTACCGGAGGAGCTTTATGCTACATCAACTAATGCGGATTTTTTGGCAGATGATGATATGAGTACAATCCTCCGCAGTGGAGCAGAAAAAGCAGCATCATTATTGATGGCACAGGAAGCGGTGACAAGTCATTTTTTCCAAAATCCCAATGAACTGCCAGAGGATTTAAAGCAAAAGTTAAAGGGGATACGCGGAAATTTTACTCAAGCCCGCAGTCAGGCCGCAACGACTGCACACAACCCCCAAACTATGATCAACTTGGTGATGTCCAAACTGAAAAAACCAGACGACGAAGGGTTAGAGCTAATTGGTTAAAGCGAGCTTTTAGTGGATTCTTTGTTGCCGTAACTTCATTTAATCCAGTTAGTTTAGTGAATTACTTGCAGCAGCGTTTCTCTATCCCTGCTTTTACCGCTTTCTTCTCACTTTTCCCACAACGGACAATTTCCCCTTCGACAGGCTCAGGGCATCGCCCCAAGAATGAAGAACCGGAATTAGACACTGGTGAGTTTACCATTTATAGGCAAGCTGAGTTAAACCGGACTACAGCATCATTATTAGCTAATGGGGCAATTTTGATTGTCGGTGAAGAGGGTAGCGGTAAATCTGTCTTGGGAAATGCTGTTGTAGAAAAATTGACCTGTGATGGTTTCCTGGTCGCATTTGTTGAACCAACTACTCCCAAACAAATGCTTTTAGAGATTACCCAGCAGTTTGAACTTCCCACAGAAGACATCGAGGGGAAAAATCTGACTGTGGATAAATTGAAGAGAGCGATCGCTGAATTCTTAGGGGAAAACACAGCTTTTATCGTCCTCGATGATGCTCAAAACTGTGATATGAAATTTAGGATTTGGCTAAAACAATTACGCCGTAAGGGTGTACCGATGCTTGTACTTGCCACAGACCCACCCCGTTCTGATATCTTTATTAATATTCCCAGAATTGAACTGAAACCCTTACCAGAGAAGGCAATCAGACAAATTATGAAAGCAGCAGCGCAAGAAAGAGCGATCGCCCTAACGTCTGCCGATTTATCAAAACTTCAGGAACGCGCCGGGGGAAATCCGATGTTAGCTATTCGTGCTATCGAGGAGGAATATTTAGGTTTAGATATTGAAGGGGCTGATCACAGAAGATATTTTGACATCACACCATTAATTTTAGTAGTTGGTGTAATCTTTGTAATTATGGGTGGCATCGCGGCGGCTATATTCTTAGGACTCTCCCGACTGCTTTACAGTTTGCCTCAAGAGGAAAGGAGAATCAGGTAATGTTGGGAATTTCCCATTTACTAATTAGTGGAACTGCGGCCAGTTTATTACTGCAAACTGCGGACCCGGTTTTGATTGCTGTTGGTGCAATTGGTGGTCTACTCCCAGATGTTGATGTTTCTACTTCTCCAGCAGGTAAAATCTTTCCTTGGATTTCTGGGTATTTTCAAGAGACAATGCCCCATAGAAGCATGACTCATTCTATAGTTGCATCGGCTGTTGTGGCGATCGCTTCCTATGGAACCGCAATATTTATTCCCCAATTTATTCTTATAGCATCAGCGTTAACTATCGGGTACACCTTTGGCTGGTTTGCCGATTGTTTTACTCGCGGTGGTGTGGAGATGTTCTGGCCTTCACCTGTTAGGTGTGTTTGTCCTGGGAATCGGAATTTGAGATTAAAGACTGGCAGCAATGCTGAATATTTTATACTTTGTATTTTAATAGCGATCGCATTATCAGCATTTTCCATCAATTCCAAGGGAGGAATTTTAACCCAGTTTAATCGTCTAATTGCCTCTACATCAGGGGTACAGGGTGTGTACAATAGTTCTGGAAGTACCCATAAAATTGTTGCCAATATTAAGGGAGTCAGGGCGGGCGATCGGTCAAAAGTTGATGGCCAATTTCAGATTATTCAACCTAACGGGACTGGATTTATAGTTCTTGAACCTAAGACCAATAAACTATACAAAGCCGCAACTGACCCTGATAGTCAGATTGTGATTGAACAAATTACAGCAGATGTTTCTAAGTAGGTCGGCGGAAAAGTTTCTAACTATGTAACGAAAAGTTAAGAATGGTTATTTTTGTTAAAATGAATACGTTCTGTACTGTATT
>NZ_LJOQ01000011.1:37768-61260 GCF_001672255.1 Anabaena sp. AL09 | reverse complement strand
GTGATGAAGCAGGAAGTAAACACTAAGGTTATCGCTGTCCAGATGTGTCTAGACTTTGGTAATTTTGGGTAAGTTTTATAGAACGGTAATAGGACTTACCCAAGTGTCACACCAAAAATTGTAGGGTGTATCAGATATCAACAATCTGTTTATTTGCTAGATTTTTGCTGTCTGATGCACCTTGCCAATGTGCCAGTTGCTTAAGTCCTGATAGTGTATATCGAGTCACTTCATGATAAATGCGATAGCGAAGCTGACCGAAGGTATCGCTTGTGGGATGATTTTGGGAATGCGATAGCGAAGCGCACCGAAGGTATCGCTTATAGTGAGATTTTTGTGAGAGCCATATCAAGCTCATATTATGATATTTCCATATATAGGAAAAAAGCTATGACTGCTTTAGTACAAGAACTTCTGAATACATTCGACCGCTTGACAGACTCAGAACGGTTAGATTTGGTATTAGAGATTTTAAAGCGGACAGTTGATTTAGATTTTTCGCCCTTATCTGATGAAGATTTAGTCATGAATGCTGAGGGACTTTTTCTTGATTTAGATGAGGAAGAAGCGACCTATGAGTAGTCCTAAACGTAGTGAAGTTTGGCTAGTAGATTTAGGTTATGTGGCAAAAGTTAGACCATGTTTAGTAATTAGTATTCCTGCACTAGATCAAGATCGTGCATTAGTGACTCTTGTTCCACATACAACCAGTTCACGCAGTTCAAGATTTGAGGTGCAAGTCAAAACAAATTTTCTTCGGGAAGGAGTATTTGATGTGCAAAATATCATCACAATTCCTCATGCAAAGCTTTTACGCAAATTGGGAAACATAACACCAGAACAAATGCTGGAATTAGAACAGGTTCTACTATTTTGGCTGGGATTTGACGAAGAAAATGTTCAAGATGATGATGAGTAGTCTGTGCAGCAAATTGATAATTTAGTGCTTGTGTGATTTTTGGGAGTGCGATAGCGAAGCGCACCGAAGGAATCGCTGTAAAATAAAGAGATAAAATAAAATCATCCCCATTCTTCCTATGAAAACGAGGTACAGATGACTTATTTAGAACTACATCAAAAAATTGAACAACAGATATCCCAACTACCACCAGAACAGCTTTCCTTAGTTAGTGATTTTCTCGACTCTATTCAGGAAAAAAGCACCGTAAATCAACGCCCATTACGTCGTATTTCCCCCATCAAGCGAGGTAAAAAAGCAGGTGATTTACTACATTATGCTGGAACTTGGCATTGCCTCTGCTATCATTGAAAGCAGAGCCTTCTAAAATTCATTCCCATACAGAGTATGGGAACGAGAAAGAAGTCGGGGATCTAAAAACTATCAATCATCACCAACAGCGTACTGAATCAATAGAGATAGACGCTGACGCAGAGTTTCCAGTCCTAACCGCTGACTAGCAGAAATAAACACTGCTAAAGGAAACTCCTCTCTAGCCAAAGCCAGTGTTTCACTACTAACTTGATCAATTTTATTAAAAGCCACTAACGCCGGACCCGGTGTAATCGGCATTTGCGCGAGTATATCCCGAACTGCGCGAATGTGATTCAACCAAGCAGGATGAGATAAATCCACTAAATGCAATAAAGCATCCGCTTCTGTTACCTCCTCCAACGTTGCCCGAAAAGCATCCATCAAAGATGCAGGTAACTCATGGATAAACCCTACAGTATCCGTCATCAAAGTTTCCTGGGGTGCGCCCGTTTCCGCATGAGGAATTATTAATCGCCGTGTGGTCGGGTCAAGGGTAGCAAACAGTTGGTCAGCCGTGTATACTTCCGAATTGGTGAGGGCGTTGAGTAAAGTGGATTTACCAGCGTTGGTATAACCCACCAAAGCCACTGAGGGAACTTCTCGATGTTGTCGTCGTTGACGTAACCGACAACGATGAGCTTGTAATTGATTAACTTCGTGTTGGAGTCGAGAAATCCGCTTTTGAATAGCCCGGCGTTCTGTTTCTAGCTTGGTTTCACCAGGTCCTCTTGTGCCAATACCACCGCCTAATCTGGACATACCCTCACCCTTACCCGTGAGTCGTGGCAGCATATACCCTAACTGTGCCAGTTCCACCTGTAATTTACCTGCACCAGATTGAGCGCGTTGGGCAAAAATATCTAAAATTACTTCGGTGCGGTCAACTACCCTAACACCAATTTGTGCTTCTAAATTGCGAACTTGGGAACGGGAAAGATCACGATCAAATACTACCAAATTAGCACCTAGAGTTTGCACAGCGATCGCCACTTCTTGGACTTTACCTTCACCAATCACTGTTTGGGGATGAATACGCGATCGCTTTTGTTGTAAGGTTTGTAAAACAATACCTCCAGCCGTATCCACTAATCGGGTCAATTCCACTATGATGTCTTGGAATTGTTGCGGCGTGATATTTTCTGTTAATACCCCCACAATTACCACCCGATCATGATCAGCGTCTACTTCTTGCGCTACATACTCCCGACTAAATTCCTCTTCTAAACTTGCCACTAAGTCCAGAAAATCCTGGTCAGCCAAAGCATCTAAGCTCAGAGGTGGTGAGATGTGGGAATATGTATCAGCATCTCCGATACTGATACCAGCGGATTGAGTCACAACCAACTGTTTGCTATTGGCTACTAGATGCGCTAAATAAGCTTCTTTCACGTACCCAGTTGAACCACCGCCACGCTTGGTAAATCCTCCTCCAGTAATATTAAAAACTACTAAAGCATCCAATCTTTGTAAAGCCATGGCTGTTAAGGCTGACTCACTCGGTTGTTCTGACTTGAGATTGGTAGATAAACAACGAATACCGCTCAGACGCTCTGCACCATAGCGAGGTAGTTCTAAGGGCGGAATTTGCGTTTGACGCGGAGTACCTACACCAACCCGAATCACTTGTCCACGACGATTGATATAAGTACAAATAGGTTGATTAATTTCCGTACTAATGGCTGCCAGCCGTTGAGCAAAATCAGTAGTCGTAATGCGATCGCCTGATATCCGCTGATGGTACAGCCGCTGGAGTTGTTTTAGCTGGCTGGACTTTAAACCTTGAATATTGCCAAAAATAGTCTCTATAGGCGTTTATGACCAGTTACCTGGTTCCCCCTGAATCCTGACACTGTCTATTTTACAACAGCAATTGGTCAGTTGTCGGGCGAAGCATTTGGAAGATAAATTATCGGTCATTGCCAAAAATAGTTCTCCAAATGCTTCGCCCGTACAGTTGTCAGTTGTCAGTTGTCATTAGGTAATTTTCTTCTTTCTTCTTTCTTCTTTCTTCTTTCTTCTTTCTTCTTCCTGAACTCCTGATAGCGAAGCGTGGCGTTAGCCATACTCCTGACTCCTCCAATAAATAGCTGGACTCTTTGGCAATTATAGATTTATAATTAACGATTGTGAGTTTTTTCAAAAAACATAAAAAGTAATGAACGCCCAAGAGATTATCCGCTCAATTGAAGCGGAGCAAATGAAATCTGACTTACCCGATATCTATGTCGGTGACACAGTTAAGGTAGGAATCAAAATTCAGGAAGGCACTAAATTCCGTGTGCAACCTTACGAAGGTGTAGTTATAGCTAGACGCAATGGCGGCATCAACGAAACTATCACAGTCCGTAAAGTTTTCCAAGGTGTGGGTGTAGAACGAGTATTTTTACTTCATTCTCCCCTGGTTGAAAGCATTAAAGTATTGCGTCGTGGTAAGGTTAGACGTGCTAAATTATATTATCTACGCGCCCTCGTCGGTAAGGCAACCCGCATTAAACAAAGATTCGACCGCCCTCTATAATTCCCAATGGTGAATTAATAGACAAAACCCAGTCTGCAAGCGGCATCTGCCGCTAACTTGCCAAAAGAAAAAAAATAAGTTACAATCAGAAGCGAAATTGCGTTAGAATAAAAAAAGTTCAGCGCAATGACTGTAACAAGAAAAGCTTGTGCGCTCTTAGTTCAGTTGGTAGAACGCAGGTCTCCAAAACCTGATGTCGGGGGTTCAAGTCCTCCAGGGCGCGCTAAAAAAGAAAAATACTGCCCGAAGCAATAACGCCACTGCCAAAACAGCAGAAAACGTCAATTATTTCGGGTATAATTTTTTTGAAATATAGCTTGACTGTTGGCAGTTAATTTAGGCCGAAGCTATAAACCTTGAAAAAAATCACAAGGTTAGGCTATTTAAGAAACGGGGGGATAACGACTGTGGCCAAAAAAAATGAAGCAGAAATGCCAGAAACCGAAAATGGGTTTAACTTAAACAATTTTTTCCAAGGAACAAAGGAAGAACTTGAGAAAGTAATTTGGCCCAGTCGGAAACAGTTGGTGAGTGAATCAGCCGCTGTACTATTAATGGTTACACTCTCCGCCTCTCTGATATATTTGGTAGATGGATTGTTCGCTTGGGCAGCAAAACAGGTGTTCTGATGACTTCTGCAACAGACGAACCACGCAACTCCGAGTTGCAGTCAGATGACACACTCTTAACAGGGATCAAAGAAGTCCGCTGGTATGCAGTGCAAGTAGCCTCTGGCTGTGAGAAACGGGTAAAGACAAATTTAGAGCAACGTATCCAAACTTTTGATGTCGCTGATAGAATCGTCCAAGTGGAAATTCCCCACACCCCAACGGTGAAAATCCGTAAGGACGGTAAACGTCTACCTTCAGAAGAAAAGGTTTTCCCTGGTTATGTGCTAGTCCGAATGGCGATGAGTGATGATACATGGCAGGTGGTAAGAAACACCTCCCACGTGATTAACTTTGTGGGCGCAGAGCAGAAGCGTGGTAGCGGTAGAGGCCGTGGTCACGTTAAGCCAGTTCCCCTGAATCCTTCGGAAGTTGAACGCATATTCAAACAAGCCTTGGAACAGGAGCCAGTAGTCATAATTGATATGGCTACAGGTGATAAGATAGTTGTGCTTTCTGGTCCATTTAAGGATTTTGAAGGCGAAGTGATTGAAGTTTCCCCAGAACGGAGTAAACTAAAAGCTCTGCTTTCTATCTTTGGACGAGATACACCAGTAGAATTGGAATTTAATCAGGTTAAAAAACAGAGCTAAATACAAATGGCGAAGAAAGTAGTAGCGGTCATTAAATTGGCCCTGAATGCTGGGAAAGCCAACCCAGCACCGCCAGTTGGTCCTGCATTGGGTCAACATGGTGTTAACATCATGATGTTCTGCAAGGAGTACAACGCCAAAACAGCAGACCAAGCTGGAATGGTGATACCTGTAGAAATTTCTGTTTATGAAGATAGAAGTTTTACATTTGTACTCAAAACTCCACCAGCATCAGTTTTGATTCGCAAGGCAGCGAAGATTGAAAGAGGCTCAAGTGAACCCAACAAAACTAAAGTTGGTAGCATTAGCAGAACGCAATTACGTGAAATTGCTCAAACCAAGCTTCCTGACCTCAACGCCAATGATATTGATGCAGCCATGAATATCGTGGAAGGAACTGCTAAAAACATGGGCGTAACAATCACAGATTAGGTGACAGAGAACAGGCTTCGCCGTGAGCGTCAGCGAAACTGTGACAGGTGACAGTAGATAAAAAAATAACAACTGACAACTGACAACTGACAACTGACAACTGACTAATAACAAAATCATATCGGGGGAGAAGCACGACTTCGAGATTACCCCAGGAGAAAAAAATGGCAAAAAAAGTATCACGCCGCTTACAGGCGTTGCTAGAAAAAGTAGAAGATCGGGATTATACACCCTTAGAAGCATTAGCTCTGTTAAAAGAAACAGCAACCGCTAAATTTGCTGAGGCTGCTGAAGCTCATATCCGTTTAGGAATTGATCCTAAATATACAGACCAACAGTTGCGGACAACGGTAGCACTACCTAAAGGCACAGGACAGATAATTCGGGTAGCAGTTATCGCCAGAGGGGAAAAAGTCACAGAAGCAACTAATGCTGGTGCTGATATAGCTGGTTCTGAAGAACTCATTGAAGATATTCAGAAAGGCATGATGGACTTTGACAAGCTGATTGCTACACCAGATGTGATGCCACAGGTAGCAAAGCTGGGTAAATTACTAGGTCCACGGGGTTTGATGCCTTCACCTAAAGGTGGAACAGTGACATTTGATGTTGCTAGTGCGATCTCTGAATTCAAAGCTGGTAAATTAGAATATCGGGCTGATCGGACTGGGATTGTCCATGTTATGTTTGGTAAGACTGCTTTTTCACCTGAAGATTTATTAATCAATCTCAAGGCATTACAAGAGTCAGTTGACCGTAACCGTCCTTCAGGCGCTAAGGGTCGTTATTGGCGGTCATTGTATATATCCTCGACAATGGGTCCATCAATTTCTATTGACATCAGCGCCCTACGAGAGTTAAAACTAACTGACGCTGCATAGTTTGGTAATGGGTAATTGGTAGTAGATGAAGATAATCAGAAATTACCAATGACCAAAATTAAATAAGCAAAGCCGGAGACAGCAGGTGCTAATAGCTTAATACCCTGCCGAGGTTGTAATTTTAACCGCCTGAAGTTTAATCAAGAAAAGTTTGATAACTGCGGCCTTAAAAATACTACTTTGAAACCCTGGCTAAGATAGCTGGGGTTAAGTTTTTTCCGTGTGTCAGCAAAAAGGTGACAACTAACAACTGACAACTGACAAGCATTTGGAGAACTATTTTTGGCAATGACCGATAATTTATCTTCCAAATGCTTCGCCCCTACTGACAACTGACAACTGACAACTGACAACCGACAACTGACAACTGACAACTAAGATGATTTTGCCCTTGGAGGTGAGATAAGTATGGGAAGAACGTTAGAAAACAAGAAAGAAATAGTTGCTGATCTTAAAGTTTCTTTGAGTGAATCAACTTTAGCACTGGTAATTGATTATCAGGGGCTGACAGTTGCTGAAATCACAGATTTGCGTCGGCAACTCCGTCCTAGTGGTGCTATCTGTAAGGTGACAAAAAACACCTTTATGGGCATTGCTATTAAGGATCAGGAACAATGGCAGCCAATGTCAGAATTACTTAACGGTTCTTCGGCATTTCTGCTAGTTAAAGAAGATTTATCTGCGATCAAAGCTTACCAAGCATTCCAAAAAGCCACCAAGAAATCAGAAATTCGCGGTGGTGTCATGGAAGGTCGTGTCCTGAGTGAAGCTGATGTCAAGGCTCTAGGAGACTTGCCATCTAAGGAACAACTCATGGCTCAAATTGCTGGTGCTATCAACGGTGTGGCTACCAAGCTGGCTGTTGGTATCAACGAAGTTCCCAGTTCCTTGGCTCGCGCTTTGCAAGCTGTCGCTGAAAAAGAAAATAGCGATAGTTCTGAAAGTGCTGCTGAGTTAGCGGTAGTTAGTGAAGATTAATCACTGACAACTCACAACTAAAAAACTAACAAATCAAAAATTCTTTAGGAGTTATATCCATGTCTGCTGCAACCGAACAAATTTTAGACCAATTGAAATCTTTGACCTTATTAGAAGCTTCTGAATTAGTTAAGCAAATTGAAGAAGCTTTTGGTGTTAGTGCTGCTCCTACTGGTGGTGGCATGATGATGATGGCTGCTCCTGGTGCTGTTGCTGAAGTAGTAGAAGAGAAGACCGAATTTGATGCAATTTTGGATTCTGTACCTGCCGATAAGAAGATTGCTGTCTTGAAGATTGTCCGTGAAATCACAGGTCTAGGTCTGAAAGAAGCCAAAGACTTGGTAGAAGCCGCTCCTAAAGCAGTTAAAGAAGCTGTAACTAAGGAAGCCGCTGAAGATATCAAGAAGCGGATTGAAGAAGCTGGTGGTAAGGTAACAGTTAAGTAATTGTTATTTGGTGATTGGTAATTGGTAATTGGTAATTATTACCCTTTACCTTTTGCCTTTTTTTATCGCTTCAAGACTGGTAATAAATATTGTGTCAGTGTAAAAGCATCAACTCCTAATTCTGTTCTTGCTTGTGCTGCTAAAATTCCTGCTTTGGAATGCCACCAAGCCGCAGTTGCGACTATATCTTCTATAAAAATTTCTTTATTCATAATTTGCGCTAATAGTCCACCCAATAACCCAGTTAATACATCACCGCTGCCTCCACGGGCTAGGGCTGGGGTACTTTCGGGATTTATCCAAACACCACCTTGAGGATTAGATATAGCTGTTCTTGCCCCTTTTAATAGGACTACAGCCCCACTTTCTTGGGCTGCTGTTTGTACGGCTTTGATTCTATTTGTGTAATCAATATGGGGAAATAAACGCTTAAATTCTCCCGTGTGGGGTGTAATTACAGTGGCTGATTTTCGTGATTTCAATGTGGGAATAGTTCCTAATTGTGCCAGAATATTTAAAGCATCAGCATCGAGAATTAGAGGACATTCACATTTAATTATTTCGGGAATAATAGAAATATTATCTTTAGTTAAACCGGGTCCGCAAGCAATTGTGGTAAATGAATTTATATCTATATTTTCTGGTAATTGTAAATTAGCAATTGCTCCTGTTGCGGTTTCGGGACAACCAATAATTAACGCTTCTGGTAAATGGGAAACTAACAACATTCTCAGAGATTCGGGGACAGCGATTGATAACATTCCTATACCGGAAGCTCGCGCACCTAAACCTGTTAAAATTGCTCCACCGGCATAACGTTGAGAACCACAAATTAATAATAAATGTCCTTGTTTATATTTATGGGTAATGAGAGGACGAGGTAAAGGTAAGGTTGATAATGCTGTTGTTTTAGTAATGCGTTTGATTTGGGGAATATTACCGATAACAGCATGAATATCTGCTAAGGGAATATCAAAGTCAATTAATTCGGCTTTACCAATATAAGGTAATGCTTGTTCTTGTAATAAACCTTGTTTCCATAAACCTAAGCAAAATGTATAATTTGCCTGAATAGCTGTTCCTAAAACTTCTCCTGTATCTGTATGTAAACCCGAAGGGACATCAATACTAATAATGGGTTGATTTTTGCTATTAAAATAATTAATTGCAGTAGCAATAGAATCAGTAATTTTCCTTTCTAACCCAAACCCAAATAAACCATCAATTAAAAAATCATAACTTGGTAATTCAGCAATTTCTTGATAACAGGGAATTCCTAAATTTTGTGCATATTGAAAATGTTGGGAAGTTAATTCTTTTAATTTGGAAAAAGGTTGATAAATCCAAACTTGATAACCGCGAAAATGCAATTCACGAGCTACTACTAAACCATCTCCTCCATTATGACCGGGACCAACTAAAATTCCTACACATTGCCCTGGGGAAATAATAGCCTGTAAGCGGTGGGAAATTAATCCCGCTACCTTTTCCATTAAAGCTGCTACAGGCATTCCCGCAGTAAATATTCTGGCTTCAATATCCCGCATTTGGGCTGCGGTAACAACAAATTGTTCTTTAGTCATTTAGGGGCGAAGCATTTGGAAGATAAATTATCGGTCATTGCCAAAAATAGTTCTCCAAATGCTTCGCCCGTACAGTTGTCAGTTGTCAGTTGAAAGACAAATATTTTCACCAATTACCAATTACCAATTACCAATTACCAATTACCCATTACCCATTACCTTATTTTCCGTAATAAACTCTAGCATTGCCGTAACCTGAATTTTTCAAATAGCTGTTCCATTGTTCTGCTTCTAAGCGATCGCTAAATGGTCCTACAGCTATATGCGTTCCTAGTGGTTGAGCTCTCCTAAATACATTAATATTGATGCTAACTTTTTGGCGAATTTCTGTACCTAAAGAATGTAAACTATTAGCATTACCAGGAATAACTACATAATAGGAATTTCTTTTTTCCTGTTGATAGTTATTTGGATAGTTCTGATCATTATATCCGGGAGCATTATAAGACATTACTGGTTGAACCGAATAATTAGGTGTTAATTCTATATTTTCCGAATTAACGATTTTCGCGCCAGAAATTCCATTAAATTCCAATTCTCTTACCCGTTTTTGAGCATTAGATTGTCCATTAAAAATGCCAGATTGGATCACCTTACGTCCCTTGTAATTGCGAATATAGGCATTAGGTTCAATTTGCAGAACTCGCTGCAAAATTTCATAATTATTGCTATCAACATAAACAAAATATCGGTCAAAGTTTTGGTTATATTGACTATATTGTGTCCCTTGAGATTGATAGAATTTTCCTGGTTGTAACTGCGGTAATGGCTGCTGGTTAATGGATATTTCCTGGAGATATGGCAATGTTGCTTGTGCGAATATTGGCATATTATTAGATGTTTGAGCCTGAACTGGACTATATTCACATACGAACACCCAACTTCCACTTATCAGCAAGGAAAATATGGGTAAAGAGGTAAAACAATTGACTCTTAAAGTAGGCATATTTGTTACCAGTTTTTGCAAATATCTTTGGTTTAATTCCAATGGGACAGCATTATTATTAATTAAGCCCTACCACTACCGATAAAATATAAAAGTGCCATCCGCACTGCTACACCGCTAGTTACCTGAGATTGAATTAAGCTGAATTCAGGATCATCCATTAAATCAGAACTAATTTCCACACCCCGATTTACTGGACCTGGATGCAATACTTTAACTTGAGGTTTACATAGTTTTAACTTAGCACGAGTAATGCCAAATAGTTGATGATATTCTCTTAAACTAGGGAATAAATGGGCGGTCATCCGTTCTTTTTGTAAGCGCAAAGTCATGACAAAATCAGCATTTTCCAAAGCTGGTTCTAATTGCCAATGGGTAAATAACCGGTCTGATAGCTTGCGTGGTGTAGCTATATTTTCTGTTACGCCTAAATATTCAGCAAAGAATTTAGGTAATAATGTGGGAGGTGCGGACAGATGTACTTCTGCACCACTAGCGATTAAACTCCAAATATTAGAACGGGCTACACGAGAGTGTAAAATATCGCCAACAATAGCAATTTTTTTACCTTGTAATGATTGAATTTTGGGTTGTGCAGGGTCAATTAAACTACAAATTGTAAATAAATCTAATAATCCTTGAGATGGATGTTCATGTTGTCCATCACCGGCATTGAGGACGCTAACTTTTACACCTAAACGATCCATTTCTTGAGCGATCGCTTGCGGAACTCCTGCATCCTTATGGCGGACTACCATAATATCAGTTCCCATTGCCAAATAGGTTTTTGCTGTGTCAAGAATTGTTTCGCCTTTGGTCATAGAAGATGTAGCTGCGGCAAAGTTGAGGGTATCCGCACTAAGTCTTTTTGCCGCAATTTCAAAACTACTGCGGGTGCGGGTAGAAGGTTCAAAAAATAAATTTGCTACTACCTGTCCCTGTAAAGTGGGGACTTTCTTTGTCCGTCGGGATAGTACCTCTTGAAAAGAAGCCGCAGTTTGTAAAACGGCGTTATATTCAGCCGTTGTGAAGTCAGCAAGTGTGAGAATATGATGACGATTCCAGGTAGTAGTAGGCATATAAGTAGAGGAGTCAGGAGTCAGGAGTCAGGAGTCAGGAGTCAGGAGTCAGGAGTCAGAAAGAAGGAAGAAGGAAGAAGGAAGAAGGAAGAAGGAAGAAGGAAGAAGGAAGAAGGAAGTAAGAAAAGTCTCAAAGTTGGGAAAGCGATGCACCTAATTCACCTTTCTAAACTGAAAACCCTTAATTTATTGAAGTTTTCGGTTTATCCAGCAGTTTCAAGATTGTAAATGAAACACCTTTAAAGCAACAGATATTATACTGAGGAAAGTTAAAAAACCGATGGTATCTAGCATTGTTGTCACTAATGGACCACTCATTAAAGCTGGATCTAGTTTTAAATGCTTCAAACCCATTGGTAACAAAGTTCCTAAAGTAACAGCCACCATTGTATTAGTGGCCATAACTACCCCGGCTATTAAAGCTACCCATCTTTCTTGGGGTTTAGCCCAAATCAGGGAAAGGGCCACCATTGTCAGCCCTAAAGCTACGGCTGTTCCTAAACCGGCTAAAAGTTCTTTGCGGAGAATTTTTCCCGTATCTGCGGGTGTGACTTCCCCTACACCTAAACCGCGAATGGTGACAGTCAGAGCTTGGATACCTACAGTGCCACCTGTGTTAGAAAATATGGGCATAATCACGGCGAGGACAGGTACAGCGGCGATAACTTCTTGAAAAGGAGCGATCGCACTGGCAGCACCAATATACAATCCCATAATCCCCAATAACCAAGGCAACCGTTTCCGAATCGTGACTTGTGCGGGAGATAAGGCCTCTTCATCACCACTGACCCCTGCTAATTTTTGAATATCTTCTGTAGCTTCTTCTTCTAAAATATCAACGACATCATCAATCGTAATAATACCGACTAATCTATCTTCTCTATCAACCACAGGCATGGCGATTAAGTCGTACCGCTGCATAATCCGGGCGACTTCTTCCTGGGAGGTTTCTGTTCTGACTTTGACAACATGGGCGCTGGCAATATCTTTAATTAAGACATCGGGAAAGGTAAATAATAGCTGACGCAAAGAAACAACACTAACTAATTTGCGATTATCATCAGTGACATAGGCATAGTAAATTGTTTCCTTATCTTGATCTTGCAAGCGGATTTTACTGAGGGCTTCACCAACAGTTAAACCTCGTCGCAAGCGAACATATTCCGTTGTCATTACCCGCCCAGCAGTCCCTTCTGGATAGCCAAGAATCGTAGCTGTGGCTTGTCTTTGTTCGGGACTGAGTTGTTGTAATAGGCGTTTGACTACTCCTGCTGGTAGTTCATCAAATAAATATGCCCGTTCATCAGGACTCATTTCTTCAACAAGGTCTACTACCTGGGCATCGTGGAGGGAGTTAATCAGGTCTTCCTGTACTTCTGTGGGTAAATATTCAAAGACATCTATGGCTTGATCTTTGTTGAGTAACCGAAAAGCGATCGCCCTTTGTTTTTCGGGCAATTGGGTGATATACTCGCCCACATCTACGGGCTGTAAACAATTCAAGTCACATTTAAGCTGATTTAAGTCAGCAATATCCAAGGAATTACGAATTTCCTGTGTAAGCATAATAGAAATCTCCTAATGTCTCCCCCGCGCTGGGAGACTGTCTCGCCAGCTTAGAGGAGGATGCTACTGCCATCTGTTGGACTTTTGTCCATAACCTCTTGTAAAATTAAATATCAACGTGGTAACTAAAAATAGCACCGCTAATTAATGAGTTTAGCCCGAATTTCAGTTTTCCGATAGGTGCTAAATGACATTTTAAGCATAACTTGTAACTAACACAAGTAGTTACAGCAAATTACGGGTAAAGACTTTCCAAAAAAATATATAAAATTAATCTTAGGGTGGATTAGGGTTAAGGAAAACCACCATTTTAAAGATGGGATAAAGAAGAAGAATAAAGTTTTTAACTTTCGTCTGGGGGGAATAGGAAAAAAGTCACAATAACTTGATTACTTTTTTCCTATTTTAAAATCTATCCTAACTTTTAAAATTGACTGATGTGAATAAAGTAGCAATTTTTCAAGCATCTTCTCAACAGTAAATTTCTTGGGAAAGTATCAAAATGACACATAAGAGCTATTTACTAGCGATTTCAGCTTTCCCAACTCCATGTTCCGTGACGATATTTTACCCGACCCATAAAGACACCACGTTCGTCATAGCACTTGTATCGCTGTCCAAATTTACTGCTTTCTTTATAATCTACGCGAGCAACAGGTTTAGGAGCGCAACGTTGAATGACTTGCTTAACTTCTTCTGGTAAATTATCTTGCACACCATAGGAGACTTCAGCATCAGAAGAAGCCAAGAAAGAGCTTCCAACTTCAACAGCTTTACCCAACAAGGATAATGGATCCATAACGTGACTTCCTAAACTCAAAATATTTATTATACCGAAAACTTCAGAATGACACAAGAATTTTCAACTCTGTTATACTCAACACGGCTTAATCATTTGATTCTGTAGGTAGGGGTTTAGCAAAAGCTCATAGGTGTCAACTTAAGCTCAAACCCTCCATAACTCATTTATCTCGTTCCTAGTCTCTGACTAGGAATGCAGTTGATGAGGCTCTGCCTCTAATATCATTGAAGGCAGAGCCTTCTAGAATTTATTCCCAGTCAGAGACTGGGAACTAGATGAATAAAATAAACTATTTGACTTTTATCCGTTAATTCAGCAATGCCGAATTTTGCTGGAATTTATTTATTTCTTCAAAAACTTTTGTCGCATCTTCATGGCAAAGGTATTCACTTCTGGAATATTCATTCTAGAAACAATTATGGTAAATACTCCAATTCCTACTAAAGCAGATATGGATAATTCTATTAGTAAACTAATTAAATCTTGTTTACCTAACACCTGTCGAGAAGCAACCAAAGTTCCAAAACTAGCTAAACCCGCAATTATACTCCCAACAGTTAACCCCAAGATTGGTACACACCATTCTTGCCAAGGTAAACCATTAAGTTTGCGATTGAGCAAAAATAACAACATCAACATTGAACTACAATTAACTCCAACTGTAGCTAAAACTAATCCAGGCGCACCAAAAGGTTCAACTAATATTAAATCTAATACAGCATTGAGAACAATATTAAATATACTAATTTTAAAAGGTGTTTGTCCATCACCTAAAGCATAAAATACCCTCACCAAAACATCACGCCCTAGATAAACAAACATTCCGATTCCATAGGCAATTAATAGCGAAGATACTAACTGAGTTGCTTCTTGTTTAAATGCTCCCCGTTGATAAACTATCTGGACAATTGGCACAGCTAAGGACACCATTAAAGCCCCTAAAGGTAACATGGTAACAGCAGTTAATAACAGTCCTTGACGAATGCGTAATTTTAGTTCTCCCCAATTATCTGGGTGAGAAAGTTTAGCAAATGTTGGTAATAAAGGCAGTAAAATAATATTAGAAATAATTCCCAAGGGAGTTTGAACTAAAAGATTAGCATAGTTAAAACCTGCGGCTGCACCAACAATAGGACTAGCGAAATAAAGGTCAGTAGCGACATTAATTGGCATCATTCCTGATGATATTGTCGCGGGAGTCATGATTTTAATTACTTCTTGCACACCGGGAGATTTAAAATCAAATCTCAGGCGTAATTTCCCTAATCCTAAGCGCCATTGCACAATTGACTGGACTAACCATTGCAGAATTCCTCCTGCCAAAGTCCCCCATGCTAATACCATGCCACCGATTAAAGCATATTCAGGATTAATAATTTCTTTACCATATTGTCCTGCTAAAATAGCAATACCGATAATAACAGTAATACTAGATAATAAAGGACTAATAGATAGTAACCAATATTGATTAGCTGCATTTAAAGTCCCAAATCCAATGCCAATTAAGCCAGCAAATAAGGCTAAAGGGGCCATGATTTGGATTTGACGGATAGCGATCGCTCTTGTAGTTGCTTCTAAGCCATGACCCACAAAATCAACAATATACTCAGCGCAGAAAATCTGGGCAAATGTCACCACTAATAACAACCCACCCACAAGAGTTGTTATGGTTTCTACAATAGGTGCAGCTTCCTCTTTTTTGTGTTTAGCTAAAACACTGACAATGGCACTATGTAAAGGTCCATTTACACCACCAAGTAAGATTAACAGAAAACCGGGAATAATGTAGGCATAACTATAAGCTGTAGCTGCCGCACCGACTCCAAAAGCAGCCGCGATTATTTGCTGCCTAATTAAACCAAATACTTTACTAATTAAAGTTGCTGCGGCAACGATACCAGCAATACCAGCAAAGGAACGAGAGGGTTTTTGATCTTGTTTTTGTTCATTCACGAATAATACCTAGAAACCTCTTGTAAATTGCATATCATTAGAATATCTAACCAGAAATCGAGAATTTAATTTGTCCTGTTAAATGTTCGGAAACACATTCAGGACACATATAAGCTGTTAAGTGTGATTGATCTGGATATTGCCACTCAGATTTTAATTTTAGGTGTTTCTCAAAACAAGGTTTTTGACAAATATCGCAGTAAATATCTTCAACTCCACCCGTAAATGTCATTCTTAGTGATTTTAAACCCGACTCATTCGGATATTTTTCCCGTCTCTCCTCAAGAGAGCGTTTGTTTAACACTTCTTCTGGTACTTCTTGATGGAAATGTATCAAATTTGATAAATTATCATCTGTACATTTTTTACAAATATCAGCAGTTAATTGGTTTATATCTTCCCTTATTTTCGCAGTCCAATGTTGATTTTTTCTAGATTTATCAGAGTAGCTGAGATGTTTTCCCCACCACGCGGTAGCTTTAACGTACTCACAAGCTCCCTTACCACAAATATCGCAGATTTTTGACATGATACAGTAAAATTGTTTCTTGTTTAATTAAATCTAAATGTAGAATTTATTTACCGAAAAATTAATGTGGAAAATCGTCATCTTTTGTTCATTTTGCTTAATTATAAAATTCTGATTCAAATATCCTCTAACTGACTTTCATAGCTAATGTATTCTTCATGATATTCACGTTGATCTAGCAGCAAACTTACACCGTCTAAATTAAGTCTTTTTAGAATATCTCTTGCTTGTTTTATTCCTTCTTTAGTAACTGTTAAGGCTTCTCGACTTCCAGACATTGTTAATAAATTTTCGGCTTTTAATTGTTCCAATATTTTAAAATCAAATCCATTCCAAAACGAAACTCCAATAAAGTTTTCTTTGCATTTCTTATTTTCGTTATTTCCTATGTATGAATTATGTTCATCCTCACCGGAAAGATATATACTCATTAAGTATAAACTCTTGATAACTTTATATTTTTGTAAAAAAATTGTTAATTTTTCTTGTTCCTGTTCAAAAGAATTTACTAAATTACAAGCATCACTATAAGCTTCATTTTGGGATTTTACAAACGAGGTAATTTTTTTAAAATCTGGTTCTTTACTACATTCAGCCACAAATTTATTTCCATATTTATCTGCTGCTGGAAGCGCAAATACAGTAATTGTCCATCCTTCCCGATATTTACTGTATAGTTCTTTTTTGTTAGCAAAAAGTCTTTCGTTTTCTGCTATTTCTCTAGCTTTAGATTCTGCTATTTCGCGTTCTTTTTCCTCTTTTTCTCTAGCTTTTTTGGTATTGTAAGCATGATCAGGAACTTCCAGGTGTTGATTAACCTGTCGCCAAAATTCATCATCTTTGGCGTATATACCTTTTGCGACTAAACAATCAATAAATTCTTGACCACAAAGGTCAACAGCGTTTTTTTTATTAGGTAGTAAATTTGTAAATGCTTCAAAATTTTTCTTATCCATAGTTATACCCTGTTAAAACAGTAGCAGGTTGTAATTAAAAAATTATACTACAGCCAACTACCGACAACCCAAACTATCGCGGGTAGAAACACCAGTTACCGGATTCACACCATCAGCCCTTTGACAGAGTAAGGATACTTGATAACGGTCAATTAATGCGTCAGTGAAATCAGCACCAGTGATATCAGCATCATAAAAACGGCTGCGGGTTAAAGTTGCTTCTGTGAAAATGGCATTTCTTAGATTAGCACTATCGAAGGTAACACGATCAACTAAAGCGCCCATTAAATTTGCACTTTCTAAATTGGCTTTTAATAAAACGCCTTTAGTAAAAATGGCGTTAGTTAAATTTGCATCTTGAAAATTTGTTCCCCGCATTTCGGCTGCGACAAAAGTTCCGCCAACTAAATTAGTATGAGAAAAGTCCCGATTTTCTAAATTAGCATTATTGTAATTAATGGTATTAACTTGAGCAAAAACTGGTTCGGGATTCATAATTACCGAAAATCCCACCAAAATAAAAATGAATATCAAACTTAAAAATCTCAACAAAATCTTGTTCATAAATTTGTTAATTGTTGGTTGTCAGTCGTCAGTTGTTCGTTGTCAGTCGTTTTTTCTAGACCACTGACCACTGACCACTGACCACTGACTATTTCCAATCTTTACCAATGCGAATTGTCAGGTCAGATTCCAAATCACCATTTCCGGAAACTTCGATTTGTCCTAAACCTAAAACTTGTCGCAAGTCAATTCCTGGTTGTCGGTTGCCTTTTTGGACAATAATCTGAGTTTGACGTTGGCTATCTGGCCAGTCTGGAACTGGGTAAACATTAGTAAAACCTTTCTGTTTAAGATAGGTAATGACCTTTTCCGTTAGCTGGGGTTGATTAGTCGTATTTTGAACGGCAATTCTTTGGATAGAAACGGGTCTGGTATCTGATTTAATCCCAGTTACATTTACCCCAACAAAATCATTTAATAAGCTTTGTTGGCCAGTCATATTTAACCAATAGCTATTGGGGTCTTGACTGAGTTTACTAAAAGTACCAGGTAACATTGCCATTTGGAAATGATCCCGTTCTACATTGACGGAAAAATTTGCCAATGCCATCATTTCTTCCATTTTGAGATTGGTATCAAAATACTTCCGCATTAAGCGAGTTAATTGGGGCAACCTGGGTAAAACAGTGGGACTGTTGAGACGTTGCATTAAAGCAGTTATCAGTGCTTGTTGTCGTTGGACTCTTGGTAAATCCCCCATACCTTCTTCACGAAAGCGGGCAAACTGTTCTGCTTGTTCACCATTGAGACTTTGCCAACCGCTGATTAAATTTACGGCAAAGCCACCAGCCTGATCTTGATAATTCATAGTTTGGGGGACAAATACATCTACTCCACCCAACTGTTCAACTAATTCCCGAAATCCGCTAGTAGAAATGCGGATATACCGATCTATGGGAGCATTATTTAAACTCCGACTAACTACTCTTGCGGCTAAAACTGGACCACCTTTAGCGTTAGCTTCAGATACCTTAGTTAATCCCTGTTCGGGAATCGCTATCATTGTCCCTCTGGGAATTGACAGCAAGCGAATGGATTTATCACTGGGATTTAGCCGCACCAACATCATGGTATCGCTTTTACCAGCAAAACTTTCCGGTGAACCATCTACAGTCCCTGGCACCGGTTCAATACCCATAATTAAAATGTTCATGGGTTTTGATAGTTTGTACTGAGAAAGCTTAGTCCATAAATCTCCCGGTACTTTGATTTGGTCTTGTTTATTCGCACCGAATTCATCATCTTTCGCTTGGTCGAGATTACTCCATAGAGGAGTCCATAGTGCCAAACTTGATGCTAGTAATCCAGATAAAATTACCCCTAAAACAATGGTTAATACCCACAGTAACCAGCGGGGGACGGATAAACCTAAGCGGTCATAGAGTTCGTTGGGAATAGCTCCCACGGATTCAACGACGTGACGAGAAGAGTTAATTGATTGTTTTGGTTTCACCTCCGGTTCTGAGGTTGGTACTTGTTGAGGTGTTACCTGATTTTCTGACCATTGAACTGGTGGCTGTAACACCTCCGGTTCTGAGGTTGGTACTTGTTGAGGTGCTACCTGATTTTCTGACCATTGAACTTGTTTAATCACAATTTTCTCCCCACTCAACCACTCCTTAAAGTTATGTTAATACAAGCTACAAATATTGCGAGATGAAACTGACTACGCAAATTTGAGATTTTGTGAAAAGCTAATCTGAGATTTTGTTGGGTGTTGCTGTCCTCATAGTTTTAATAGGTAATAATTGAAACATAATTGACCACCAAAATTCATCAGTGAAGATGATCCAAACGTCAATAAATGTAGACTTACAGCAGATTTCAGCTAAATAAGGCTTCAGTGAATGTTAGCCAATAGCTGACTAATGCTATCCGGGACAAAATTTAGGGGACAAGCCATAGACCAAAAGACTTTCAAAGCAGTTCCCTGTTGCCTGTTCCCTGTTGTCTGTTCTCTGCTGTATATTGTTCTGAATTATCTGTATATGCCAACATGAATAATTTATTTTTTCCTGTGATTCTGGCTGGTGGTAAAGGTGAGCGTTTTTGGCCTTTGAGCCGACTAGACCGACCTAAACAATTTTTAAGCCTTGATGGTAGCTCTAGAAGCTTACTACAAGCAACTGCTGATCGATTGTTAACTCTGGCTGGGGGTTGGGAAAACTTGTGGGTAATTACGTCTAGTCCCATTGCTCAAGGGGTCAGAGAACAACTTCCCGATTTGCCTGTTGCAAATTTACTCATTGAATCAGAGGGTCGAGACACTGCTGCTGCTGTTGCTTGGACAAGTTTAGAAATTAAAAAGCGTTACGGGGAAGACGCTATTATTGGCTTTTTTCCGGCTGACCACTGGATTGCTGACCAGGAGATATTTGCCGAAACTTTAGCCGCTGCGATGGATTTAGCAACTAAGAAAGCAGCAATTGTGACTTTGGGGATTAAACCTAATTTCCCCTCAACTGGCTATGGTTATATTGAACAAGGTGAAAAAATAGGTAGCTTTAATAACTTGCCAGCCTATCATGTTCACAGATTTACTGAAAAGCCCGACCGAGAAACGGCAGAAACTTTTTTATCAACGGGACGGTTTAGCTGGAATAGTGGTATGTTCGTTTTTCGAGCCGGTGTGGTTCTAGAAGAATTACGCACCCATGCACCAGAAATTATTAAACCTTTAGAACAACATGGCCCTGATATTTATCCCCAGTTACCTAAGAAAAGTATAGATTACGCGCTGATGGAAAAAACCAGTCTAGCTTATGTTTTGCCTGTAGCATTTGGTTGGGATGATCTGGGTGATTGGAATGCTATTGAACGTTTACTGAAGCAGTCCGATAATCCTAATGTAGAACTTGCTACTCATGTGGGCTTAGATACCCAAGGAGCAATTGTTTATGCCTCCAATCCTGATGATGTAATTGTGACTATTGGTTTAGAAGATGTGGTAATTGTGCGCGATCGCAATGTTACCCTAGTAGTTAAAAAAGACCGTACCCAAGAAATTAAGCAGATCCTCAAAATTCTGCAAACCGATAGCCGCTTTACTGGCCTATTGTAAAAGTTAAAACCCTTGGTAGATGGCTCAAAATTCTGTCACTCATTATAAGTAAGTAGGTTAGCATGGAAAATCGTTGTTATGGCACTAGGCAAGAGGCAAGAGGGAAGAGTGAAGAGGGTTTGGGCGATTTTACTTTCCGTTACATATTACTCTTCGAGAAGCCGCTTCGCGTCTACGGTTTTTTTCCGTTCACCTACTTAACTAGACTTGTGACAGTATATGTCAATTAAGAGATTTGAGCCTCTTTTTTTGGGGATCGCAATCAAACTTTATTATTTCTGATCAGAAACAAAATATTTCCCCCTCAAGTGAATGAAGAAAAATATTACCTTACCAGGTGATCCACTACCATTCAATTCCTGCTTTTATATTGAACGCCCTCCTGTTGAAAGCGATGCTTACGCAGAATTACTCAAACCAGGGAGTTTAATTCGGATTAAAGCACCTCCGCAGATGGGCAAAAGTTTAGTATCCGTTAGTGGCGATCGCACTGCCATTATCTGGAATTTACCCCAAATCTTTGCTACTAACGACTTAGATTATGCTTGTAATTGGATAAAAGATTATTTACAGAATAATCAGGAACTAGAAAATTCAGACGAAAATTATTCTCCTGGGGACAAGCTTTCTCCTCGCCATTTGTGCGATCATTAGTAGAGGGGAGAAACTCAACGTTATCAGGCAGAAGGAAATAAATTTTTTATGTCAATTATCATAGCAGAAAACCTGAGTAAATCCTATCCAGTAGCGATTAAAGACCCAGGGATAGGGGGAACAATTAGCCACTTTTTTCGCCGGACTTATCGCAATATTAACGCTGTTCAGGATGTTTCTTTTAGCATTGAGCCTGGAGAAATTGTTGGTTTTTTGGGACCCAATGGCGCAGGTAAAACTACAACTTTGAAAATGCTCACAGGATTAATTCATCCCTCTCAAGGTACAGTTAAAGTTGGTGGATTTGTTCCCTTTAATCGTCAAGAAGCATTTTTACAAAAAATCACTTTAGTGATGGGACAAAAACAGCAATTAATTTGGGATTTACCAGCCCTAGATTCTCTGAGAATTAACGCCGCAGTTTATAATATTTCTGACAAAGAATTTCAGCGTCGAGTTGGGGAATTAACAGAAATGCTGGCTTTAGCAGGTAAATTAACTCAACCAGTGCGAAAATTATCATTAGGTGAAAGAATGAAGGCTGAACTATTAGCAGCACTTTTACACCGTCCCCAAGTTTTATTTTTAGATGAACCAACTTTAGGATTAGATGTTAATGCTCAAGCAGGAGTACGTAACTTTTTAAAAGAATATAATCAGCTATATCAAGCAACCATATTATTAACGAGTCATTACATGGCTGATATTACAGCTTTGTGTGAACGGGTGTTATTAATTCACGAAGGAAAATTAATGTATGATGGTAGCTTAGATGAATTATTAGCAAGTTTTGCTCCTTATCGAGAAATTTATGTAGAGTTAGTTCAACCATTATCACTAGAACAACTTATGCCCTATGGTGATGTACAAATGCTAGAAGGAAGAGCAGTTAGATTTATTGTGCCACAAGCAGCCATGACTCGCACTGTTTCCCAAATTTTAGCCGATTTGGAAGTGGTAGATTTAACAGTCACAGAACCACCAGTAGAAGAAGTAATTGGTAGAGTTTTTCAAAAAGGATTTAACCATTGATAACTATGAAAAAAAATATTAAAAAATTCTTGACTTTACTATCAGTATACTATACTTATATGTTGGAATATAGGTCAGAATTAATATTCTGGGTTTTAGCTGGTTCTTTACCAATTATTATGATGGGTATATGGGTACAAGCTGCTGACAGTGGTAAATTTGCTTTTAAATCTGTTGATTTTGCTCGATACTTTTTCGCAGTTTTTCTGGCTAGACAAATCACCATTGTTTGGGTAATTTATGACTTTGAAAGGGAAGTATTAACAGGTAAACTCTCACCAAAATTATTACAGCCTTTAGATCCAGTTTGGCATCATATTGCGAATCATATTGGTGAAAGATTTGCTCGAATGCCTTTTGTATTAATTCTATCAATATTCTTTTTTGTTTTATATCCCCAAGCTTTTTGGTTGCCAAGTATAGCTAATTTATTACTATTTATATTAGCGGTAATTATGGCTTTTGCTTTACGATTTATAATTCAACATACCTTTGCTATGTTTGCATTTTGGACAGAAAAAGCCGCAGCTTTAGAAAATTTATGGTTGTTGTTTTTTGTATTTTTATCAGGTTTGATAGCACCTTTGGATGTCTTTCCAGAAAACGTCAGAAACATAGTTATGTGGACACCTTTTCCCTATATGATTAATTTTCCAGCGAGTATTTTGGTAGGACTACCTGTAGATTTAACCAGAGGATTTTTATCAATTGCCGGTTGGTTTCTCCTATTTTTAGGCGCTAATCGTTTTTTATGGCGTAGGGGTTTAAAACAGTATTCAGGTATGGGGGCTTAAATAATTCATAATTTAATGTATTTCAGCAGCATAAATATTTTGGATAAGTTCACGTAATTGATCCCAATTTAATACTTAAGGCTTTTATGAGTCTTTGACACTCTCAGGGAAGACAGCCACTGAGATTCTACTGACAGAATTAGATTAAAGGTTTAGCCTAATCTAATCTCGCTGCGACCGTCAA
>NZ_LJOQ01000011.1:18578-37690 GCF_001672255.1 Anabaena sp. AL09 | reverse complement strand
GCATACCACAGGGATTAAAATCCCTCGTGTCGCTTCCCTCTGTTGGGAGCCAAGCCACGCTCGTTTCCCACTTACCGCGAGGTCTTATGAGCAAAGATAAACCGAATACACCGCTGATTTGAGAACAATTATTGCTGAATATGGCGATTATGTTTACTGTTTTTGACATATAGAGTAGGTGCAGTTTAGCAAAAAGGCTAAATTTAGGTATTATACCATTCCTTGATCAGGATGCGTTTTATACACAGATGTAGAGACGTTCCGTGGAACATCTCTACTCTATTTATTTAACGCAACTCTACATACATAGAATTGTTATTGGTAGACTAAACCAGCACAATACTTGATGAGATAGCGAAGTTAATAGGACTTTGAACAGTAGCGAATTGATTACCTTGGAAGAATAACCCACCAGTAATGCTATCGTAACTGAACTGATTTAGAGAGGAAGCACCGAATCCACGTTGAGAAACCTGGATTTTGTCACCCTGTACAAAGTTGAAGTCTCCTATGATATCAATACCTTCACTTAGTGAATTGAAGCAAAATGTATCTGCATCATTACCACCAAATAGAGTGTCATTACCAAGACCGCCAAATAGAGTGTCATTTCCATTGCCACCAACGAAGAAGTCATTTCCATCGCCACCATCTAAGTAGTCATTTCCATCGCCACCAACGAAGAAGTCAATTCCAAGACCGCCATATAGATAGTCATTTCCATTGCCACCAACGAAGAAGTCATTTCCAAGACCACCATTAAGGGTATCATTTCCATTGCCACCATAAAGGAAATCATTACCATCACCACCATCAAGGGAATCATTACCATCACCACCATCAAGGAAATCATTACCATCACCACCATTCAAGATGTCATCTCCATTCAGACCAGAAAGCAAATCATTGCCATTGCCACCATTAAGGGTATCATTGCCATTGCCACCATCAAGGAAATCATTACCATCACCACCATTCAAGATGTCATCTCCATCATAACCCAAGATAAGATCGTTGTTAATAGTACCGTTGAGAGGCTCGCCGATTTTGGTGCCGATTATTGTAGCCATGTAGAAAAATTCCTATGTATTTAATATTGTAAATATTAAATCCAGTGTATCTCTTTTGTCAACCATGTAGGAAAATAAAAATCAGTACGAAGCATTTGTAATGCTTGTCTAACTGTTGATTCTTCTCCACCACCTTTGAGAATTGGTACAAAGGGAAGCAGCGAGGGTAATTGAGAATTTCTCCGGTGGTAATGTCGGGGATTTATAAATTACTGGGTATGGTTTTAAATTTATCTGGTGAACCCAGAGAATAATCCTCTAATTTAAAATCAGCAAATGGTTTTTTCTCTAATCTATCTCTTAAAGCTTCATCTAATATTACACCTTGGGCTTGTTTTTTCACCCCAATGATAATAATACTGCGTTGATAGGCTGTTGAGTCTTGGTTGGCTTGACAATCTTTTCTCTGAAATTGCCCCAAATTTAATAACCGATAACCTTTAACACTGGGTGTATTACTAAATATCTTTTTTCCTAATAATTGAATTTGTTGAGAACGTTCTAAAGCGCGACTTTGTTCGGCGGTAATATTACCTTCACAAGAAGCTGTTCCCACAGAAATAATCTCGCTGGGATTCTCCATAATTTTCTGAATTCCTTCTTGTTCTAAATTAGATTTTAAGGAATCAAGGGTAATAGTTTGATCATTATATTTAATTTGGTAAGTGCTGCCTAATTGCCATTTATATTCTACTGATAAAACTGCAATATTAAATTCTGCAACTCTCCCTTGACTATCTTTCCCTTCTTCATAGGGAAAATAATCAACTTTGCCTTGTTTAACTGGTGCTTGTCCATAGTCAGGAGGTAAAGCCGCAAATTTGGTATTTCTAAATGCTAATGATACCCACCAAAGTAGTAATAAGGAAACTATTAAAGCTGCAAACCAGGATAATAATGGTAATTTTTCGGGTTGTGTTTGTGGAGGAACAACGTTATTATTAGTAGTTGGTTTATTAATTATTTCTGTTTTTCCTACCCCGCCAATATTCACCGTTGCTGATGTATTTTCTCGGAGTTGATGTTCAATTGCTGCTAATCTTCTAGAAATCTCTTCAGCATTGCTAGGACGTTTACTGACTTCTGTTGATATTAACCAATCAATGAAGTCTAATAATAATGGAGAAACATGATTGGCATGATGTCGCCATTGTAAGATATCTAAATGAGGATCATATAATTGTTCGGGGGGAAATCCCGTTAATAAAAATACAAATGTCCGTCCTAAAGCAAAGAAATCTGATGAAGGTATGGCTTGTCCTCGCATTTGTTCTGGAGGACTATAACCTGATGATGAAATTGCTGTCATTCCTCCACCATTTGCTAAATAGGTTCTGGTAATTTCTCTGGCTGTACCAAAGTCAATTAATACTAATTGTCCATCTGGACGAATCATGATATTTGATGGTTTAATATCTCTATGTAAATATTGTTGGTTATGAACTAAATCTAATATTTCTAATAATTGTTTTAACCAGACTATGGCTTGGGCTTCAGAAATGGGGCGGTTTTGTTGTTGCTTTAACCATTGTTCTAAATTAGGGCCTGCAATTTTTTCCATCATCATACAATGCAATATGAGATTATTTCTGGTTTGATAGCGAAAATAACCTTCTGTTTGCGGAATACCAGGATGATTTAGTTGTTGTAAAACCTTGGCTTCTTGTTGAAATAGTGCTAAGGCTTTACTATCATTTGTTAATTCTTCTTTGAGAACTTTGAGGATTTTTGGGGTGTCTTGTTGATAGGCTTCATAAATTTTACCAAATCCCGTTTTATCACTTAATAAACGTAATACTCGATAACGTCCTATCAATTCCAATTGAGAACCACAACTTTGACAAAAACGGTTTTCGTCATTATCTGGATGATTAGGTTGAGAACAAACTGGATTAATGCAAAGGCTCATAAACAATTAAAAATTAAGAATTAAAAATTAAAAAAATTAGAATGCCTGTTGGTAATTGATACCTATAAATAGCATCGTGAGATGATTATCTCATGTTTGTGATGCTAGAAAGGCGGCGACTGTTTGATTAAATTCTGTGGGGTTGGTTAGAAATGGCCAATGATTTCCGGGAACTTGACACAAATTTAAGTTTTTAAGGTTGGTTTTGTAAGGTTGAATTTGCCAATTTTGGCGGTTTACACCTTTTTCTGGTTGTATAAAGAGGGCAGGTGTGTCAACTGGGTGAATAAAACCTGGTATTTCCATGACTGCGTCGAAAATGCCATCACGGGCTGCTATGGTAAATTTGCTACCCCAAGTACCGTTGGGTTTTTCTTCAATTGCGGCTTGAAAAACTTGCTGTTGCAAAGAACTCCAATTTTGATATTGACTGAGTTGTTTAATTTTTTGTTCAGCTTCCTCGTAACTTGCAAATGGTCCCATGCTTTTCAGGAAGGGTAAAACACGATACAAAAGGGGAAATGTGATTTTTAGGAAACTGGGCATTTTCCAGATAAAAATGGGATCTACTAATGTGATACTTTTTAATCTGGTTGGGTTCTCTCTAGCCCAAATAGCGGCTAATTTCCCTGTCCAGGAATGGCTGACGATATGAGCCGCAGACCATCCTAGTTTATCCATTAATGCTTCTAGATCGGAAATTGCACTGGCAAAGGTATAATCTTGTTCTGGCTTACTACTTTCACCATGACCACGCATATCTGGCGCAACTATATGATAATCTGCTGCTAAATAATCTGCCAAACTAGACCAAACCAAAGCATGATCAGCCATACCATGTAATAACAGTAATGGTTCTTGACCTTGACTCCATTCTAAATAAGAAAGTTGAATATCAGATGTTGATAAAGTTTGACGTACAGGCATCATTTGGTCAATCTTCTCCAGGATAGGTGATTCGGGATTCTAACAGAAAAATAACTTTTTTGGGGTTAATTTTTAATTTTGATGATTGTACTGATTAGCACGAATTAATGGAACTAATAAATGTCAAAATCAAGAGTAGGACTACAAGGATATTAAAATTACTATGCCAGAAATAGAACAATCCATTTCCCAACACTATCACGACCGGACTAAGTACCACCCAGAAACCCTGGCTGGTAAAGGTCGTAATTTAGACTGGAATAAACAACCAGTACCGTTCAAAGAGTACAAAATTGGCTCTGATATAGACCTCAAACCCTATCTGCAAGAAACAGCGGCAACTGTTGCTAATAGACAAGATACCAAATGGTGGTGGCGGCTTTCTCAACTATTATTTCACAGTTATGGACTCACAGCAAAAATGCCTTCTTTGGGTAATACAGTATACTTACGTTCTGCGCCCAGTGCGGGAGGGTTATATCCGGCTGAAGTATATTTAGTTTCTCGCGGTACGCCATTATTACCACCAGGACTTTATAATTATCAATGTCGAACTCATTCTTTAATGCACTTTTGGGAAAGTGATGTTTGGCAAACTTTACAAGCAGCTTGTTTTTGGCATCCTTCCCTAGAAAATACCCAATTAGCTATTATTACCACTGCGGTCTTTTATCGTTCCGCTTGGCGTTATGAAGACAGGGCTTATCGGCGAATTTTTCTCGACACTGGGCATCTTTTAAGTAATATTCAATTAGCTTGTAATATTGCCGATTATCGCTCTCATTTAATTGGCGGTTTTGCTGATGAAGCTGTTAATGAATTACTTTATATTGATCATGAACAAGAAGGAACAACTGCTGTTTTAGCTTTGGCAGATTTGTTAGATGTGAGCCAAAATTTACCATTAGGACGAACGGCTTTACCCTCTACAACTACAACTAATTATCCATCTATTCCTGATGGTGAACTACTGAAATATTTTCATTTAAACACCCAAATTCCAGCTAGTAACGGTGGTAAGTTAAATTTACCAACTGTGCCATCAGAAAAGTCCTTAGAAGACAAATACAATTTTCCTTTTTGTGAAAAATTTTCGACTCGGACTACACCAATTTTTTGGGGAGAAAATTTATCAGAATTATCAAATACTATCTATAAACGCCGTTCTACTCGTGCTTATACTGGTGATGATTTAAGTTTTGATGAACTGAAAGCTTTACTTGATTTTACTTATCAACCACAAAATTACATTGACCAAGATTTAGATCCCCAACCTGATTATTTTGACTTGAATTTAATAGAAACATTTGTTGTTGTTTCTGGAGTGCAAGGATTAGATCCAGGCTGTTATTATTACGCACCTAAAGCCCAAGAATTACGGCAAATTCGCTTTAAAAATTGCCGTCGGGAGTTATATTTTCTCTGTTTGCAACAGGAATTAGGGAGAGATGCAGGGGCAGTATTATTTCATACTGCTGATTTGAAAAATGCGATCGCTCAATATGGAGATCGTGTTTACCGTTATTTACACCTAGATGCAGGTATTTTCGGACAAAGGCTGAATTTAGCAGCTATTCGTCTGAACTTAGGTGTGAGTGGTATCGCTGGCTTTTTTGATGACCAAGTAAATGAAGTATTGGGTATCCCTACGGATGAAGCAGTTATCTACATTACGACATTAGGAAAACCTAGATAGGAGTTTAGATCCCCGACTTCTTGGAGAAGTCGGGGATCTAGTTGATCTAGTAGTTTGTCAAGATAAAAATGATGGACTCCTAACTCCTGATTTTCAATTATCTTGACGGACTACACCACCAACAACGGGTTTAAGTTCACCATTAGAAAATGGATCTGTACCACCTGTCCAATTAAAGTCACTAATACGAATACTAAAGCCACCTAACTGGAGAACAGGATTGTAACGCAGGCTAATACCATAGGTGCGACGGCTATATTCCATAATATAATCAGTGCTAGTAGCTTTACCTGTATCTAGGTTAATGGATGTTTGCAAACCTAGCCGGAACGGTCCATAAAGTTGCTGAGAAAGACCCGCATTCAGGACTTTATTATCAACTGAACGGTCAAAGAGAAAAGGTGATAAACCGCTGTTAGTTCCTTGGGAATAGGTGAGATTAAAGGCGGTATAATCTAAGTAAGGGCGAGAAAAATTCCCAATCTGTCCCACTAAACCCATAGTCCCAGTTAAAGTGCTTTGGTTGTCGCTGCTACCATAATAGCTAGTAGTTCCCGTGATACCTGCGATCGCTTGCAAATACGGTACAACAGGATTAGATGTATATTTTAGTCCCTCAGTCGCTGTAGCTGCCAATGGTTTCCCTTGCCACAAATTGATACCACCACTCAAAGCCACACTTCCTTGTAAACGACTCAGCGAAATCCGATCATTTTTCCGCACTGGGGAGAGTAAATCTTGACGATCCGTGTTTGCATCTATATATTGAGCGCCACCTTGATAGCTAAGATTGATACCGCTTTTGCCTAAAGGAATAACGGGAGAAGAGATAATTCCACCGATACTACTTTGTACAGTTTGATAGCCAAGACTACCATTATACAAGCGATCGCGGTAACTAGATTCTAAACTCAATGTATAAGGATTGACATTACCCAATATTTGGCGTAACCGCAAACTTCCGCGTAAACTATTTTCCACCTGATCGAAATCAAAACTAGTTAACTCTCCCGTACCTTCCAGAACAGTTTTGGGACCAAGAACAGCATTCAGCTTACTTTTGACACCAAATAAACTGGCCACATTCCCACTATCTTTAAACGCCCTTTGCACATAGAACTGGGGTGTAATAGTCCAGCGTTTTTGATCAGTATTAATTGGTTCAAAACTGCGTTCCACATACAAACCACCCCGTTTACCAGAGTCAAAACCAGGAGAGACAATAGTAGTATTTACCTGTCGTGGGCGACGATCTATTTTCCGACTATTAATAGGAATAGGAACAACAACTTTTTGATCAAAAACCAACCGTTGACGCTGGGTAACAATCCGGTCTATTAAAGGTGCTTCTCGCGTCACCGTCACCTGTTCCGCCCTAACTTCTAGTTCCGGTGGTGAAAAAGGATCATTCGTAATTCTGACATCTTGCGCTTGAAAACCTCGCGGATAAAATTCAATCCGTTGGGCTTCAAAACGTAACCGCTTGACAACACCACCAAATTTAGGTGAGGCCACATTTCGGGCATCAGATTGACCACTAGCACCAAATTCTATGCCCCCTGGACTGCTGACACCAGTTACAGGCTGGTTGGCGCGGATTCGATTACTTAAAGGGCGACTAGGGACACCACCCGCTGTAATATCTGTAGGAAGCGACGGTGAAAAAGCAAAATCTGTACCTGTGGTGGGGATATAAAGTTCACCTTTACCATTTTCCAACTCCCCATTATCTTGAATAAAATTATAAGTAAAACGTTTTCCTTGCAGTACCTGATTACCTCTAGTCAAAGCTACATTACCTTCCCCCACCGCAATCAAATTATCCAAATTGATGTGCAAACTATCAGCATCAATCACCGCTCCATCAAATCTGACCACGACATTACCATCAGCCGTGACAATTCGCCTTTGCTCATCATACTCCTGGCGATCGGCAATTACCTCCACAACTCTACCTTTCCCTGCGGGAATCTTCTCTACTTGTGGGAGTTGGTGCGACGACGGAAATTCTACAGTAGTTGGTGTTGACTCTCGATTTTCGGGATTTCTCAGCTTGAATTCAATAATATTTTGGACTGGTGTAGCAGGTTTTTTGTCACCAACAGACAGATCAAATTTTCCTCCAGATTCCTGTAAATTCACATGACCGGACTCAGTTGGGGGAATTGGTGTGGCTGCTAAAACTACCGATTTATCAAGAAATAATTGATTTTTATCACTAACTTCACCGTTGACTTGAGGATAGGTGGGTAAAGACTGGGGCGCTAAGTTTTCTGGTGAAGATGAGGAAGCTTTCGTAACAACATCTTTCTTGACTAGGCTGATATTTAATTGATACTTATTATCCTTATTTTTACCGACAATTATCAGTTTTCGTCTATCAGTTTTAATCTTGACAACAGTAGCAGAAGCGAGATGATCAACAGGTTTTAAAGATTCAAGACTTGGAGGTAGCTGAGGCGACAATACTGGATGAAACATATTTTCAAGCTGACCAAAAAGCAAAAAATAGCCGGAAGGTTGAATTACATATTAGCCTCTTTCTACCTTCCAGCCACTAGGGGTGATTTGTTGGATATTTATTCTGCGTCCCGACGACCAGGGTTGCGGGCTGGGTCATTGGACAAAAACCCGAATATGAAAAGGCTGACAAAGAAGCCGACCACAATATAAACAGCGATTTTTAAACTCAACATAGAACTAACTCCCAGGGGTTTGCCAAATAGTAATTAACTTATCTTACCCATATCTTGTACCTTTGGCGCGGGAATTAGGACGCAGATTCCTATGTTGGGCAAAGTAACGCAATATATGGTCAAGGCAGAAAAGTTTATCTTACACCTTGCGGGATTTTTGAGAATATAATTTTAAGATAGTTCTTCCTTATCAATTTCATGATAACAAATTTAAAGTCAATTGTCAACCCCCCCGATACCTATTTTCGCCGGAAAAAATCAAAAAGTTTTCAATTCTTCATGTTCTACCGCCAATGTTGGGTAACATGAGCGTCAACCCAACCTACAATAAATGTTGTTGTACATAAAGGGAACGGTAGAGCCATTCTTCATAAAGTCATGAAAACATCATCAACGGTCTTTTGAAAAAGATTAGCTAACAGATTGTAACCAAGTTTGTAAATCTGTAACTGAGGTAAAATCTAACAAGGCTTCCCCTAATTCCTCTAGTTGTTCAACAGGTAATTTTTGGACTTGTTGAATTAATGATGAGTCCATTGTACCAATGCGGCGATTTAATTGACGGATAATCAGAAGTTGTTCTCCTTTTTGTAGTCCTTGTTGTAGTCCTCGTTGTAGTCCTCGTTGTAGTCCTTCTTGTAGTCCTTCTTGTAGTCCTTCTTGCAGTCCTTCTTGTAGTCCTTCTTGTCTAGCGAGTTCTCGCTCTTGTTGGTAAAGTGGTGCTAATCTCATAATCAACTCCCTATCTTCTGTTTCTATTTCTGGACTTTGATTTATTCTCAAGTTCTGTTGCAGGTTGTAAAGTAATTCTAATGTGATTTTCACATAAAGCTGATTCGATGGTAACGCAGCTAATTCATCAATTGCTCGTTTTTGTACCGTTCCTCTGCCCAAAAGTCTTAACCACAATGTTTCTGGAATAGGTGGTAATTGATGAATGACAATAATTGCTGTGCGTAAAGACTCTGGTAAATAGTATATTCCTGGTAACGAATCTGATTCCAATGTACCATGAAATCCTGATAGCAGTTTCTTAGACGCTGTGGGTGTGAGAATCCATAATTTAGGAAAATTACTTTCTGCTATTTTCGTTGCATTACGTTTTGCTTCTCGTTTTAATGCACCTCTAACTTCTAATAATTTTAATAGACAATCACATATTTCTTCTGTTGAGGCTGGGTTGCGAAATGGTTCAAATATGGCAGGTGTGGTGGCTAGTTTACCTAATAACCCTAATGATGCTGTATCCGCTTTTTGTTCAGGAAATGGTGTAAATAATACATCTATTTCTCGTACTTCTCCAGATACATGACTGGGTGCTTCTACTTTTCCATAAGGTTTTAGTAGTTCTTCTAAATAATCTTTGGCGAATTGGTCATGTATAAATCTCGTCATTTATTCGACCTTTGCTAATACATATATTAATTTAACATTTTTGGGGTAATGGCGATCGCTACTAGAAATGCGATCGCCTAAACTAAACAAAGTGATATTAATTAGTAGATTGTAACCAAGTTTGTAAATCTGTAACTGAAGTAAAATCTAACAAAGCTTCTCCTAATTCCTCTAGTTGTTCAACAGGTAATTTTTGAACCAAATATAGATAAATAGGGTGCGTTACCGACAGCGTAACGCACCCTGAACTTGATTAATGGTGCGTTACGGCTTTGCCTAACGCACCCTACAAATACCTTTGCTATGAGACTAATTTTTCTCTGCCGTTTTCGTGAACTGTTAGGTATGGAAAACAGCAGAGAAGGAGGTTAAAAAGTTTATGAGACTGTTACAGCAGGCTTTTCAGTGGTTCTTAATGCTATTCTACTTCTGGATTGTTTCCATCGGTACATTAAAGCTAAGACAGGGATGGTAAGTAACATAGCACCCGGTGTTGTGTCAAAGGGTACGGGGGTAGCGGGGGTGTATGTGAGAGTTGTAGAGTTGATGTCTTGTACTCCTGAGAACGCGTCAACTGTACCAACCGTAGATAAAACTGAACCAAAACCACCTGGCGCGAGATTGAGAGCAAACGCCTCACTGGCATTTTGCGCTAGAAAGGTGCTTGACGTAATCGTGCCATTAGATACTGCAAATACATTGACTGATACGAACGGAAAATAAGATAACACATCTACAGGTTGAGTATATCCTAGTGCAGCAGGGGCTGAATTTATTTTAAGGGACGTAGCCACAAATGCTCCATCACCATTTGGCAAAGCTAATGTACCTGATACAGTCCCATTAACTGGACCATTAGTATTGTCAAAACTGAAATTGAATACTTGGATTGCTTGTGCTGGCTTTTCCCATGCGACAAGGCTAGTAGCTAAAGCACCACCAACAATAACTAATGGCAAAATCTGAGATAGTTTCATGAGGATAAATCCTTGTATCCGTGTTTTAATTTAAGCTATGCCTCAGTATAATATAGATACAGTCTTTGTCTTTTTTTTTACAAAGGTTTAACATAGTTTCACAAAAACTCCCATATCTCGTCTGTTTATGCCAAAAAAAACAACCGCCTCCGTGATGGTAAGCGGTTCTGCACAATTCAATAGACATCTCCAAAAAAGTAGAGACGTTCCATGGAACGTCTCTACTACAAGGGTTTTATGTCAAGCATCTTTAAACTCGGCCTATGGCTATTAAATAGAATTTGAAGATAGTTCTTCCTCATCAACTTTATGATAACAAATTTAAAATCAATTGTCAACCCCCAAATACCTATTATCGCCGGACAAAATCAAAAAGTTTTCAATTCTTCATAAAGTCATGAAACCATCATAAACAGAGTATAAAGAGTTGGCAAGATTAGGTAAAAACAGACAACAATAACTTTATGGCAGTTATCGGGGTATTGTTTAGTAAATTATTTAGTATATTATGCAGCCAATTCGCACCTTTAACGTTTCTCCTTCACTACCATCCAGACTAGAACCCCTGCGGAAACTAGCCTATAATCTCCATTTTGATTGGAATGTGGAGAGCAAAGACCTGTTTCGGCGTTTAGATCCCGATTTATGGGAATCTAGCCACCATAACCCAGTATTGATGCTGGGAACTATTAGTCAAAGCCGGCTGTTAGAAGTTGTGGAAGATGACGGCTTTTTAGCACAAGTAGATCGAGCAGCGCGGCAATTAGACGATTATTTGCAAGAGCGCACCTGGTATAAGAAACAGAGACAAAATCACTCTCAGGAATGTTACGCTTATTTTTCTGCTGAATTTGGTTTAGTAGATTGTTTGCCTGTATATTCAGGTGGATTAGGCGTATTAGCAGGTGATCATTTAAAATCTGCGAGTGATTTGGGTTTACCTTTGGTGGGCGTGGGCTTATTATATCAACAAGGCTACTTTGCCCAGTATCTTAATGCTGATGGTTGGCAGCAAGAACGCTACCTCATCAATGATTTCTATAATATGCCCTTGCATTTGGAACGGAATCCCGATGGTACAGAACTACGGATTGCGGTAGATTATCCTGGACGCAAGGTATATGCGCGGGTGTGGCGTGTCCAGGTGGGAACTGTACCCCTGTATATGCTCGATACTAATATTGAGCCTAACAAGGCTTATGACCACGATATCACCGATCAGTTGTATGGTGGTGATATAGATATGCGTATCCACCAAGAAATTATGCTGGGCATAGGTGGTGTGCAAATGCTGAAAGCCTTGGGGTATGAAGTCACTGCTTACCACATGAATGAAGGTCATGCGGCTTTCTCTGCCTTAGAACGCATTCGCACTCTTATTCAAGAAAAAGGACTGAGTTACAGAGAAGCTAGACAGGTAGTATCTTCTAGTAATATCTTCACTACGCATACTCCAGTCCCCGCAGGGATTGACTTATTTGCCCCCGATAAGATCTTGCATTATCTGGGTTACTATGCAGATATCTTTGGTTTACCGAAAGAGCAGTTTTTAGGCTTGGGACGAGAAAATACTGGTGATTTGTCCAGTCCCTTCAGTATGGCGGTATTAGCCCTGAAAATGGCGACGTTCTCCAATGGTGTGGCACAATTGCACGGTGTTGTTTCCCGGCAAATGTTCCAAGGTTTGTGGCAAAAAGTTCCAGTGGAAGACGTACCAATTGCTGCCATTACTAACGGTGTCCATGCCCGCAGTTGTGTAAGTAAATCTACGCAAGAGCTATACGATCGCTATCTTGGTCCAAATTGGTCATCAGCACCACCGGATAACCAATTGTGGGAACGCATGGATGCAATTCCTGATGAAGAGTTATGGCGGAATCACGAACGCTGCCGCTTGGATATGGTCTTGTATGTTCGAGAACATTTAGTTAAACATTTGCGCGATCGCGGTGCTTCAGCTTCGGATATTGCCCAAGCCCAGGAAGTGCTTGATCCTAACGTTCTCACTATTGGCTTTGCCCGTCGCTTTGCTACCTACAAACGCGCTACTTTATGGATGCGTGATTTGGAACGAATTAAGCGGATTTTACTCGCTAACAAACACTGCAAAGTGCAGTTTGTGATTGCGGGGAAAGCCCACCCCAAAGACATCCCTGGTAAGGAATTAATTCGGGATATTAACCACTTTATCCGCGAACACCATTTAGAAAAACAAGTGGTGTTTGTGCCTAACTACGATATTCACATCGCCCGCTTAATGGTAGCAGGTTGTGATATCTGGTTAAATACTCCCCGTCGTCCTAGAGAAGCTTCGGGGACAAGTGGTATGAAAGCCGCTATGAATGGCTTACCCAATTTGAGTGTTCTTGATGGTTGGTGGGATGAAGCGGACTATGTTCGCACTGGTTGGGCGATAGGACATGGTGAAAACTATGATGATCCTAATTATCAAGACGAGATAGAAGCTAACGCTCTCTATGAGTTGTTAGAGAAGGAAGTTATTCCCCTATTCTATGATCATCGTGATGGTGATGGTTTGCCTCGTCCTTGGGTAGCAAAAATGAAAGATGCGATTCGGTTGAATTGTCCTTTCTTTAATACAGCCCGGATGGTGAGAGAATATGCAGTGAGAGCCTATTTCCCGGCGAGCGATCGCTATCATACCCTCACCGTTGATAATTATGCTCCCGCTAAGGAATTAGCGGCTTGGAGAGCAAAATTAGGTGAACACTGGTTTAGTATCAAAATCAAGGATATTGACGTATCCGCAGCATCAGATATTGAAGTTAATCAAACTGTAGCCGTCAAAGCTAAGGTTAATTTAGCAACTTTGAGTAATGATGATGTGCAAGTAGAACTATATCAAGGTTCTATTGATGCCAATGGTGATATTGTCAATGCTGTACCTGTGGTAATGGATTACCAAGGACAAGATCCAGAAAATTCAAGTGTTTATACTGCAAATATCACTTACACCACTTCTGGTTTGCAAGGTTTATCTTTGCGTGTCTTACCTCGAAATAAATACCTTTCTAGTCCTTATGAACCCAGGTTAATCGCTTGGGCTGAATAAGCGAATAATGTAGAGACGTTATATGAAACGTCTCTACAACAATTGTTAAATTCGGGTAATATTTACGCGATTTTCAGATAAATGAACTACAGTTTTTGTTTCGCGCAGAGGCGCAAAGTAGGAAAGGCGCAAAGGAAGAAAGTAATCAGAGTGTGGTTTAAATAGTTGAAAACTGCTGTAATCAAAAATCTCTACTTTTTAACAGCTTTGAGTAACTGATTCAAAATCAATTTACCATTAGGTTGAGTTACTTGAATACGAATAAAATTCGGATCACTTGGTTTCCAGGTAACTTGGTATTTCATGCCATTATTATTCCACGTATAAACTTGACGTTGTTTAGTACCGGAAGCAACAGCACCAGATAAGTTAATGTTATTATTACTCTTGAGATTTTCGCCATTATAGTAATAAACATTATTGTCAAAAGATAAAGTCACTTTCCACTCTTTATCACTAAATTCACCCGCTGGATAATTAAACTTTTGTACAGCCATTGCTTGACTAGGAATAGCCATATCAATAATTGCGGGGGTAGAAATTCCCAAAATTGCCGATAAAATGATAGCTTTGTAGTTCATAATTCTCTTCTTTGTAAACCTAATATGATCTGGTTGTGAGTTTATTAATGAGCAAAATCATTCACATTATGCAGTAGTTTCTTCTTTCTGGGAACTTCTTGAATTAAACAACTTAGGGAAGAACAAACCAGAATTTTCTTTGTATTCTGCAAACTCAGGATATCGAGATAAAGATTGATCCTTTTTCCGCATATTGGGAACAAATATCATGGCTATGAATAACCCCAGAATCAAGAAAGGTAGCCAATGTTGACTTAACATAGCAAAAGCCAGATAAATCAAAACTTCTCCTAAATAATTAGGATTACGACATTTAGCAAAAAAACCTTCTGTAATTAATCCAGTTTTGTACTTGAGTGTATAGTATTTTTGAGCATCACTAGCAAAATGTAAAAACACTCCCGCAATATTCAAAGAAATAGCAGCAGCTACTAAAGGTAAAGGGGGAACAGTACCACTACTAATGAGAATGAATGGTGCTACCCAGTACAAACAAAGGAGAACAAAGGTAATAATTCCTTGAGAAGTAGGAATTTCTTGCTCCCATTGCTTATCTGGAAATATACTATCTTTTATTAGCCAAAGAAAACCATAAGTGCTATGAAGGGAAAGATAAACCCAAGCTCCAATGGTAAAATTATGGTATAAAAACATTAGTCCTAAAATGATAAGGAATGTTAGACCTTTGTGAAAATTAATGGGATACTTGATTTTCATGTCCTGATTTTTCTTTAAAGGGCTGAAAGCTGGGGAAAGAAATAGAGAGATAGTCCAGTTTTATCTACCTCTCTGACATCATTACTTCTTCGCAATTATCCACACTGCGTGAACAATACCCAAAATATAAAAACCAAAGATAGTCAAAAGTAAATTAATCCAAAAATCTTTACCGAAACCTACCTGCAAAAATACTCCTAAAGGTGGGAGAAAAATCGCGGCTATAATTCTGACTACATCCATATCCATGTTATTCTCCTGTTGATGTTCTATATTTCTAGAGTTAACATCACCTCATCTGGTGACGATTCCTGAAAAAATACGGTAAACCGTACTTTTTAACCACCGCTGATTTTAGCTTTGTAACCCAATTTTACCAAAATCTCTAAAATCTTCTGTTTGTGTTCTCCCTGAACTTCAATTTCGTTATCTTTCAGAGTTCCACCTGTACCGCATTGGGCTTTTAACTGTTTTAATAAAGTAGTTAAGGTTTCGGGTTTGGTTTGAAACCCAGTAATAACCGTAACCGTTTTCCCCTTCCGTCCCGCGCGAGTGGCTTGGATTATTACATTTTGCTGATTGGGGGGTAAGTCTTGGATTCCCCGTTCTACAGCGCGTTCGAGTGCGGGTGAACTACCGTTACCAAATTCTTGGTAGACAAAGCCTTTGTCAGATTTGGGATTAGCCATAAATTTTAATGCAGGAAAAATAGACTTTCATTCTAAACAATTTTAGCCTAAGCGGTGGCAATTAAATATATAATTGCTACATGATAGAGTATAAGAGGGTAAGAGAAAATGAACCACGAAGAAGCGAAGAACACGAAGGAAGAAGAAGGAAGGATGAGGAGGTTGGGTGATGAGGTGGAGAGGTTGGCTTATGCTGTGATTGGGGCGGGTATTGAGGTGCATAGGATGTTGGGTGCGGGGTTTTTGGAAAGGGTGTATCAAGAGGCTTTGGGTTTGGAGTTTCGTTTGCGGGGAATACCTCATAAACCTAAACATTTAGTAGCTGTAAAATACAAAGGTTATCCCATAGGTGAGGGTGAATTAGATTTTCTGGTTGGTGATTCTTTAGTTGTTGAATTGAAGGCTGTGGAAAAGTTAGCCCCTATTCATGAAGCGCAAGTTATTTCTTATTTAAAAATGACTAATTGTCCTCTTGGTCTTCTCATCAATTTTAACGTCCCCGTCCTCAAAGAAGGCATTAAACGCATCATTCTTTCCTCTTAACTCTTCTTCTTCTTTCTCTTCCTTCGTGTTCTTCGTGCCTTCGTGGTTAGTTAATTCTTCTCCACTCTCAATATTGGAAAAAGCATCGTTTCATAAGTAATCATGGTTATGGGTTACTGTTGAATAAGTAGGAGTATTTATATTTTTATAGTATTTCTAGTTTAGTTGGTTGACAGGATAGCCAATAAAGGGAAAAAGTAAATAAACCACGAAGACACGAAGAACACGAAGAAAGAAATGAAAAGGTAAGTATTTAGTTTTGGTTTATGATGGAAAAGAGTAAATGAATTATCAGCATATTCTTTCGCGCACAGAAGTTCGAGATGGGCGTTTAATTATTTCTAAGGCACAAATTGACTCTATATCACTCGTATGGTTTGAAAAACACTCAGGACAACGTATTTCTTTGTACAATTCTGATGGTTCACTGATTAGAAAAAGTATTCTTATTAGTCCTTCTAAAGGAAATTCTTGGCGGATTTCCTGTGGTAGTGCTGAGATAGTACAAAAATTAAATCCTGGTGATAAAATAATATTAAAAGAACGTTCTGATGGGAATTTAGAAATATCTACATTCGATTGGCTAAAGGGAAATTTACCCCAAAATTTCACCTTAAAAACTCAAGAGAGAATCAATATAGGAGAAAATATATATTTTCAAACTGACTTAATTTTATATGACACAACAGATTCAAAACCTAAATATATTCTTGATACTAAATATAAAAACCCCAAACATTCTTCTCATGAAGATATAGCCCAAGTAGTAACTTATGCAGTTTCTAAAGGTTGTCCTGAAACAGTGTTAGTCTATCCAACAGAATTAAATCATTCCCTTGATAAATATATTGGAGAAATCAGAGTTCGTAACCTCACTTTTGCTCTTGATGATAAAATTGAAGATGCAGGAAATACATTTTTAACAAAACTATTTTCTTAAATTCTCTCTGCGTCCTCTGCGCCTCTGCGGTTCGTTTTCCAAAATTAGATTAAATTACTCAATTGTCGTGAAAACAGATACAATTTTCTATAGCTTATTTCAAGCATTTCCTAGCATCTTCTTTGAATTAATTAACCAATCTCCCACAGAAGCGAGTACGTATGAATTCACATCTCGTGAAGTCAAACAACTGGCTTTTCGTTTAGAAGCAAATTCAGGCTTTACAAAAAGAGCAATCTCAGGAATAAGGGAATTCTCTCGTTCCCATGCTCTGCGTGGGAATGCAGTTGAGATGCTCTGCCTCTATTATAGGAGGTAGAACCTCTAAGATGGCATTCCCAGTCTGGAGACTGGGAACGAGGAAGATAGCATTCCCAGTCTGGAGACTGGGAACGAGAGAATAATGCTCTTTATCGGCATCCTCAACAGGTCTAGAATTAAAATTAACTTTGTTCTCTTATTTTACCCAATCCGTGACTACTACACCCCTCTCTCCGAATTTCTCACAAACTGCTTCAGTCCCCGATATTCTAGGACGTTTTGGCCGCTTTGGTGGTAAGTACGTTCCAGAAACTCTTATGCCGGCGTTAGCTGAACTAGAAGCAGCTTATCAGCAATATCGCAATGAACCTGGTTTTCAAGCCGAATTACAAGGTTTGTTAAAAGATTATGTAGGACGAGCTACACCTTTATACTTTGCCGAACGCCTTACCGCTAATTATGCTCGTCCTGATGGTACAGGGGCGCAAATTTACTTAAAGCGGGAAGATTTAAATCATACTGGCGCACATAAAATTAATAATGCTCTCGGTCAGGTGTTATTAGCTAAACGCATGGGTAAAAAGCGGATTATTGCCGAAACCGGTGCAGGACAACATGGTGTAGCTACAGCCACGGTTTGCGCTCGGTTTGGTTTGGAATGTATTATTTACATGGGTGTTCACGACATGGAACGCCAATCTTTAAACGTCTTCAGAATGCGGCTGATGGGTGCGGAAGTTCGTCCAGTGTCTGCGGGTACGGGAACGCTGAAAGATGCCACTTCTGAAGCCATCCGGGACTGGGTAACGAATGTAGAAACTACCCATTACATCCTCGGTTCTGTGGCTGGTCCCCATCCTTATCCGATGATGGTTCGGGATTTTCACGCGGTGATTGGTGAAGAAACTCGCGTTCAAGCTCTGGAAAAATGGGGACGTTTACCTGATATCCTGGTGGCTTGTGTGGGTGGTGGTTCTAATGCTATGGGACTATTTCACGAATTTGTCAAAGAACCATCTGTGCGGTTAATTGGGGTGGAAGCTGCTGGAGAAGGTGTGAATACTGGCAAACACGCAGCTACTCTCACAAAAGGCCAGGTTGGTGTATTGCATGGTTCCATGAGTTATCTTTTACAAGATGATGATGGTCAAGTTATTGAACCCCATTCCATTAGTGCTGGTTTAGATTATCCTGGTGTGGGGCCTGAACACAGTTATATGAAAGATATTGGCCGGGCTGAATATTACAGTGTGACGGACGCTGAGGCTTTGGACGCATTCCAACGACTATCGAAGTTAGAGGGAATTATACCAGCTTTGGAAACTTCTCATGCGATCGCTTACCTAGAAACTCTCTGTCCTCAACTTGCTGGTAGCCCCAAGGTGATCATTAACTGTTCTGGACGAGGTGACAAGGATGTACAAACAGCCGCTAAGTTCCTAATTCACTAAATTCTTGTAAAAAACACTTGCTTGCTAATAAATAGTATCCATGACATCTATCATTGGATACTATTTATTAGCAATCATTTTGATTAATAATGTAGTTTGACACTCTCAGGTCTAAAGACACTGAGATTCTTTAATCAATGAGCCAACTTACTATTGCAGGATTACTCCAACTAAAGCAGCGGTTGAT